>JBGPXQ010000125.1:0-7252 GCA_041492805.1 Terriglobia bacterium
ACCAGAGTCTGGTTCGCGCGAAAAATTCCGCTCTGGCGCAGCATCGCGTCCACGAGCGTTGTCTTGCCGTGGTCCACGTGAGCGATAATCGCGACGTTACGAATCGGCTTCGTCATGCGTCTTTCCTACTCCTGGTGCATTCCCCTCGCGCGCGCGGCTCCGAAATCGCCGCGAGAATCCCTGGAAACTTTCGCGGAATTCCGTGTGCTTCGCGGGGGACCGGCAGTTCCTTCATCAAGCGGCGCCTTGGCAAACAAAAAGGGCTGCAAGTGCGACCTTGCAGCCCCTCTGCAAAAGTCTCTTCTCGAACCGCGTTGCGGCTTCAAGATTCCACTGCTATCTTACCACGAAATTTCATGTATCGGCCCCGTTCCGCGGTGTCGTATGTTATCGCCAGGCAACGACAGTGCTTCACCAGCCGCTAAATCGAGCTTTCTTGCTCATCGTGCGTTGCGAGCATCCACCGGCGCGGGTTGCTTTGGTTTCACCTGTAACTTATCATGGCGGCCCAATCGCGGAGCTGCACGTCCTGCAATGCGCCGCTTTCGCAAGACTGAGCCGCTCTGTCAGGACCGCGGCATGCTCGCACATCGGGGAGGTTAGAAACTTGGCCGGCGGGAGCCAGCACTCTTTCGAAGAAGTCGTCATCACGCGAAATGTTCTCTGATCGCACGAATTGGAATCTCGCAAATAACCGCCTGAGCGAAGCCCTCGCCCGGCGCCGTTTGAGCGGCGAACCCTTGCTGGATCTGACCGCCTCTAACCCTACCGAATGCGGGTTTGATTACGACAGCAAGGCCATCCTCGCGGCGCTCTCTCACCCCGGCGCTCTCGCCTATCAGCCGAATCCAAAGGGCCTCGAATCGGCTCGACGCGCCGTCGCCGCATACTACGATGCCCGCGGAAGCAACGTTCCGGTCGAGGACATTCTGCTCACCACCAGCACCAGCGAGGCATACTCATTTATTTTTCGCACGCTCTGCAATCCCGGTGACGAGCTCCTGGCGCCCGAGCCCAGCTATCCGCTCTTCGACTTCCTCGCCAGCATCGAGGACGTCCGGCTCGTGCGCTATCCCCTGGTCTATGACCACGGCTGGCAGATTGACTTTCATGTTCTCGAGCAAGCGATCACTCCCCGAACCCGCGGCGTGATTGTTGTTCACCCCAATAATCCCACCGGACATTTCACCAAGCCTGGCGAAGTAGCCCGGCTCAATCAAATTTGCTCGGCCCGCCAGATGGCTGCGATCGCCGACGAAGTATTCTTGGATTTTGTGCTTGCCCGAAAGCCGCCGGCGAGTTTCGCCGCCAATGCCGGTGCGCTCACCTTCACGCTTAGCGGCCTCTCAAAAATTTCCGGCCTGCCGCAGATGAAAATTGCCTGGCTGATTTCGAGCGGCCCAGAGCCGATGAAGAAGCAGGCGCTCGCGCGGCTCGAAGTGATCGCCGACACCTATCTTTCCATGAATGCTCCCGTGCAGTTGGCGGCTCCTGTGTTCTTGGAACAGCGGCATGAGTTTCAGAAGCAGTTGATGGCGCGCGTGCGGAAAAATCTGGCAGAGCTCGACCGCCTGCTGGCCGCGCGGAAATCCTGCTCGCGCTTGGAAGTCGAAGGCGGCTGGTACGCCGTGCTCCGCGTGCCCGCGACGCGCTCGGACGAGGATCTTGCCATCGAGCTGCTGACAACCAAGGGCGTGTACGTCCATCCCGGACATTTCTACGACTTCCCCGCCGACGGCTATCTCGTCGTGAGCCTGGTTACGCCGGAACCCGTCTTCGCGAAGGGTATGGAACTCTTGCTCTCGATGTTTTGATGCGCCGCCGCCCGCCCGCCATCGCCAACCCCTTCTCTAGCGCTGGTGCGGATGGCGGATCGTTTGGAGAGCTCCTGATGAAAACCGTCTCACACTTTCACGAACTGGCGAGAGGAGTATACAATCGTCGCCGTTTTCGAAGTCAGAAGGAAACTCCGAATCAAATCGCTTTACGAAAGGATTGTCATGAACTACGGACGCATAGCCATCGCTGCTGTTGCTGCCACGGTTGTGTATTACGTCTATGGGTTCCTCGTGGAAGGTCTGCTCATTCGAAAGGATTTTTCTCCGTACTCCGCATTGTACCGGCCCGCTGATACGATGATGGGCTACATGCCGCTCGGGCTCGCTTGCACCCTGATTGCGACCTTTGTGATCGCGATGATGTATGCGAAGGGCTACGAAGGCGGCTCCGGCGCCGCGGAAGGCGCCCGCTTTGGTTTGCTGGTCGCAATTTTCGTGGTGTGTACGTTCGTAGGGGCCAACTATGTGACCCTGAACTTAGGCGGGAAACTCGCGCTCGAGCTCGCGGCCAGTAATTTCGTTGGGTGGATCATCGTATGCATCGTAATCGGACTCATCTACAAGCCCGCAATGGCTGCCGCGCACTGAACCGCCTGGGTCGGCCTGTCGAGGGTTAGCACGATCAACTTCGTACTTTTTGCACTGGCGCCTTACTGATTCGACGAAAGACTCTGATCGGCGGTCATTTCGCTTCCCACCCGCGCTCATTCGCGACCGTGCGTATAGTCCTGCTAGGACTGCCCTTACCAGGGTTCGGTACTTGACGAGCTTCGCTCACCGTTCTATAAATAAGAGAGTAAATTTTCACACGTCTATTCGCGAATGCCGCCATGTCCTGCGCCCCCCGCAGAGGACAACGTGAGCGGCAGGAAGCCAGTCCGAGTGCAATGTGGATGATCTCGTTACAATCAAGCGGATTGCCATCACCGCATTCCTGCTGTTTCACATCGTAGCGATTGTCACTTGGGCGGTCCCTCTGAACACCCTTCTGTTGTCCAGCATAAAGAATAGAGTTGCTCCTTACATGCTCTGGTCCGGCCTCTCTCAAAACTGGGCCCTTTTTTCTCCCAACCCAATTAGCATCGATTCTCGCCTCGAAGCCGAAATCACGTATGGAGACGGCTCGATGGGCGCCTGGAAATTCCCGCTCCCGCAGGATTTCGATTATCCGTATTTCAAGGAGCGCGGTCGCAAGTGGGCCAACGATGGAGTTCGCATGGATGAGAACAGTGGGCTCTGGCCAGACGTTGCCCGCTACGTCGCGCGCCTGAACAACAATCGCAACACTCCTCCCGTCACCGTGAAGTTGGTTCGCCACTGGTCGGATATTGCCCCGCCGGGCTCCCGTCAGCCTGAACCCGGGCACCAGTGTCTGTTCTTCACGTATTCCGTGAAGCCGGGAGACGTGCAGTGACCCTACGCTCGCATGTCCGTGGCTGGAACGAATTCTTCTTCAAGCCACAATCGCCCACTCCCATCGCGCTGTTTCGCATTTTCTATGGTCTCCTGACGATCGCAAACCTTCTGATGCTGCGCCCGGAATGGCTCATGTGGTACGGACCCCGCGGGTTCATGACCCTGGAAACGATGCACCAGATGACCACAGGCCGGCGCGTCAATTTTTTTGATTTGCTGCCGCAGACCGACCTCGCCATCAACGTTTTCTTCTGGGGCTTCCTCCTTGTAGCCATCTGCCTGACTGCCGGATACATGACTCGGTTCAGCAGCGTCGCCGTTTACATGTGCCTGTTGTCGATTCACGCGCGCAATCCATTCATCCTGAATAGCGGCGACACGTTGATGCGCGTAACCGGCTTTTTCCTGATGTTCGCGCCGGCCGGTGCGGCCCTTTCCGTGGACCGGCTATTGCGCGTTCGAAAAGGCAGAGAAACCGCGGCGGTTCCGCTCTACAGTCCTTGGGCTCAACGCATGATCCAGATCCAAACGGCAGTGATCTATTTCGCCACCTTCTACTGGAAAACACTCGGCACAATGTGGATCAACGGTACGGCGGTTTACTACGCGTTTCACAGCATCGAGTTCCACCGTTTCCCGATGCCCGCGATCCACAACCTGCCTCTCTTGGCGCTGCTTACTTGGGGCACCCTGGCGATTGAATTCAGCCTGGGCGTGTTGGTTTGGTTCAGGGAACTGCGCTATCCCGTGCTGCTCGCTGGTCTGTGCCTGCATCTGGGAATCGAATATTCAATGAACATTCCACTGTTCGAATGGATTTCGGTCGCGGCCTACGTGACCTTCATTTATCCCGAGGATCTCTCGCGCGCTTGGGTGTGGATTCGCAACCGAATGGGCCATCGCCTCGGCGAGATTCGCAGTTATGGTATGGCCTGGAAGCGAAGGGGAGCCGCGTAGATGCTGATTCGTGCGGCAGACGAGGAGATCGGCGGTTAGACTCGATAGCCTAACCTTTCGCGGCGTCCGTAAAGTCTCTCGAAGGCTCATGCGGCACGGCAGCGTGTCGCCAAACGTGAACTTGCCGTCATCGCTCCCCAGAAACAGCCTGCTGGCGCCGATCATGGGTAAACAGGCTCATGCCTTTGACGGCCACGCCGGAACAGTGGTTGCCGACGATAACAGTACAGCGAGCCGGGCGGGTGAGCTCAGTCGCCGGAGTCGGGAATTTCCGGCTCCTCCTCGCGGCTTCCCTTCTGAATAAACTCAAGGTGATCGCCAACGCAGGTTCCGGTGCTGTACACCGAGTGGATCGGAAGCTCCAAGACGCTGGTGGCACGCAGCGACACTTTCGAGATTCGGAATGGTTTGACATATTCTTCGAGGTGAACGACTGCCCTGTCGTCGTCGAGAAAGATCAAATCAATGGGGAACATCATGCCCAACGTATGCACGCCGTGGGAAGGAATGATCCACAGTCCGCGGCCGGGACGTGGCCAGCTCTTAGGTTTTCCCAGCAAGCCGACGAGTCGCCGGAGGTAAGTATCCGCAACCGTCACGTCCACGGCCACAAATCGCTCCCGGGTCCGATTGAACACGCACATCCGTGCGCCATTATTAGACACAGCTTACCCCCGCCATGAAGGGACAAGGATCCCTTCAATCTCGCACTCGTCAGCAATCAGCGCGTGGCTTGACGCCGCCGGCGCGCGATGATAATCCCCAGCACCACAAGAGCCAGAATGCCCGCGACCACGCGAATGATCATGCTCATGTCCATCGGATTCTCCTTCGTTCTAGTTTTCCACTCGGATCAGGCTACCTCAAGCTTGGCAACAACTGCCGCACCAGCAGAATCACGGCAGGCCCCAGAATCACCACGAACATGGCCGGGAAAATGAAAAACACCAGGGCGGGGACCATTTTCACGGATGCCTTCGCTGCCAGCTCTTCCGCGCGCTGGCGTCGTTTCACCCGCATATTTTCCGCTTGGATGCGCAAAGCCCGCGCTAAATCGGTGCCGAAGCGGTCGGTCTGAATGAGCATCGCCGCCACGGTTTTCACGTCTTCCACGCCGGTACGCACACCCAAATCCCGCAAGGCCTCGCTGCGACTCCGCCCCACCCTCATCTCAAAGGTGGCGTATTTCAATTCGTCGCTCAGCGCGCGACAGCTCAGTTGCAGCTCTCTCGCGACGCGGACCAGCGCCTGGTCGAGGCCCAGCCCTGCCTCCACACACACCATCAGAAGATCCAACGCGTCTGGCAGACCGAGGAGGATGCGGCGCTGCCTGACGCGCACCCGCGACGTCAGCCAGTAGTCCGGTACAACGAACCCAACGACCGCGGCGGCAGTGAGGATTAAGATGGGATTCAGCAGATAAAAGCCTGTGACCCAGACCAAGATAAGGAAAAGAACCGGCGACAATACCTTCATGCCGCGAAAGGCATGAATGGATTCCGGCCGCCGGAAACCTGCCCGGATCATCAGGCGCCGGGTTCCAGAGGACTCCTTTTGAGACAGAGGCATGAGCTGCCCGACGTCCCCGAGTGCTCGTTCGACGCGATCCTGTTGTTTCTGGCGAAAAGAAACGTTGGACGGGCTGCTCGGCTGCCAAAGTCGAACCAGCCGGTTACGCACCGCGTCACCGGGCGGCAGAATGGTCACGACCAGCGCAAAGCCGATGCTAAGCGTGGCCAGGAAGATGACGAGCAGTGTTGTCAAGGTCATTCGAGTTGTCCTTCTTCTGCCTCAGACCTCGATGCTTACGATCCTCCAGAGAATGTAAGCGCCGAGGACCTGTAGTAATCCTGCCCCTACTAATAGCTCAGTTCCCAAGAGATCTGAAAAAAGCACGTGCACGTAATCCGGATTCAAGACGCTCATCAGGACCAACATCAGGGGCGGAATCGCGATCAGCAGGCCGGCGGTGAGGCGCCCCTGTGCAGTCTTCACGCGAACTTCCCCGCGAATCCGGAAGCGCTCGCGGATGGTGGTCGCAAGATTGTTGAGGATCTCGGCCAGATTGCCGCCCGTTTCATCCTGAATGATTACGGCGGTAACAAAAAAGCGGACATCCTGCGAGGGCATGCGATCGCTCATGTGGAGCAAGCTTTCGCGCAGTGAAAGGCCGAGCCGTCGTTCCTCGAAGGCGGATCGAAATTCGCTCGCGACCGGTTCCGGCATTTCCTGGCCCACCATTTCCATTCCCGTATTCAGAGCGTGGCCGGCCCGCACCGCCCGGCACAGCAGGTCAATCGAATCCGCAAAATGTTTCTCGAACTCGTGACGTCTCCGGGAGCGCAGGTGAAACACAACAAAAAGAGGCAAGCTGCCAACTGCGGCTCCGACCACAATCGAGGAGAGGAGGCTGCCGGAGAAATTGTGGAAAACCAGGTTAGTCCCCAGGAAAAGTATGCCCATCACGAGGACGAGTTTCCCGGGCTTCATTTGGAGGCCCGCCTGGGTGAGCAGCACACGCAAGCGCTGGCTGGGGGACCAACTCATCAGGATCCGATTCAGCAGGGGCAGAGTGCTGAGCTGTTCGTCTCGCAGCAGTTGCTGGTCCGCTGGAGCCTCCTCACGCTCCCGGGCGGCCTCGATCGCGCCCATGCGGCGGACTACCCGATGGGTCGAGTCCCAATTCTTGAATAGCACAAGCGCGAAGCCGCCGGCGGCGATCAACAGGAAGACTGCGATAGCAATGAAAAGCCCCATGCTTCGATTCCTCAATACCCTTTCGGCCGCTCAAAAATACCTAGGGGCACGTCCACCCCCGCGACCTGTAGTTGTTCGGAGAACCGCGGACGGATGCCTGTGGCCAGAAATTCGCCTTGCACCTTGCCGTTTTCCCCGATACCCGTTTTCTTAAAAATGAAAATTTCCTGCATACTCACGATATCGCTTTCCATTCCGGTGATTTCCGTGATCGAGATCACTTTTCGTGCGCCGTCGCTCAAGCGGGCGATGTGGACCAACACGTTGATGGCTGAAGCTGCCTG
>JBGPXQ010000019.1:0-14022 GCA_041492805.1 Terriglobia bacterium
GCTTCGGTGACGCTGCGGTTGCGCCTGACCAACATCGATCCTCACTCTGGCGGGCTCCAAGTAGAGCCCGCACCCCATTCCGGCGGGCTCCACGGCCCGGTCCAGACCGGGGCGTTCAGCGCAAAAGTAGAGCCCGCACCCTACGCGAAAAGCCCGAGTCCTTTTGGAGAAGAGTTCGAAAGAATGTTCGATCAGCGGCGTGGCGAAGCGGATCAATTTTATGCGCACCGTTTCCCGCAAGAGCGCTCCGGCGACGCACGCAACGTCATGCGGCAAGCGGTCGCGGGCATGCTGTGGTCGAAGCAGTGCTACCACTTCGACGTTCGAACCTGGCTGGAGGGAGATCCGGGACAGCCGCCTCCGCCGCCGGAACGCAAGAACGGACGCAACCGCGATTGGGCGCACCTCTACAACGCCGACGTCCTCTCCATGCCCGACAAGTGGGAATACCCCTGGTTTGCGGCATGGGACCTGGCATTCCACACGATCGCGCTGGCGCTGGTGGACCCCGATTTTGCCAAGGAACAACTCGTTCTCCTGCTGCGTGAATGGTACATGCACCCGAACGGGCAGTTGCCCGCCTATGAATGGGCGTTCGGTGACGTCAACCCTCCGGTGCACGCGTGGGCGGCATGGCGCGTCTACAAAATCGAAAAACGCATCCGCGGGCGCGCCGACCGGAGTTTCCTGGAGCGCGTGTTCCATAAACTCCTGCTGAATTTCACGTGGTGGGTAAATCGCAAGGACCCGGATGGCATGAACGTATTCCAGGGCGGCTTTCTGGGTCTCGATAACATCGGGGTGTTCGACCGCTCGCAACCGTTGCCTACCGGAGGGCATCTGGAGCAGTCGGACGGCACCAGTTGGATGGGGATGTATTGCCTGAATATGCTGGCGATCGCGCTCGAGCTGGCGCGCGAAGACCCGGCCTACGAAGATGTGGCCAGCAAATTTTTCGAGCACTTCGTATACATCGCGCATGCGATCAATGTTCACGGCGCCGAAGGCCTGGCGCTCTGGGATGAGGAGGACGGTTTTTTCTACGACGCGATTCATTTGCCGAACGGTGAGCAGCATTACCTCAAAGTTCGCTCCCTGGTGGGGCTGATTCCTCTCTTTGCGGTCGAGACGCTCGAGCCGGAAATTATCGCGCGCTTGCCTGGTTTTCAGCGGCGGATGCAGTGGTTTCTGGACAACATGCCAGACTTCGCGTCGCGCGTGGACAGCAGCCAGAGCTCGCCGAACGGAGTGCGCCGTCTGCTTTCGCTGGTCGACCGCAACCAATTGGTGCGCATCCTGGGCTACATGGTCGACAAGGAAGAATTCTTCTCGCCGCATGGCATTCGCGCGCTTTCGAAGTATCACGCGGCGCACCCGTATATCCTGGCGGTCAATGGCAGCGAACACCGGGTGGATTACGAGCCAGCTGAATCGCAGACCGGCGTGTTCGGCGGGAATTCCAACTGGCGTGGGCCCATCTGGTTTCCAACGAATTTTCTGATGATCGAATCATTGCAGAAGTTTCATCACTATTACGGAGACGGGTTCCAGGTGGAATGTCCTTCGGGCTCCGGCCAGCAAATGTCACTCTGGGATGTAGGCGCTGAAATCTCGCGCTCGCTGACGCATATTTTCCTGCGCGATGCCTGCGGCAAACGGCCGCTCCACGGCTCGCTTGAGAAATTCCAGAACGATCCCTGGTGGCGAGATCTGATTTTATTCTACGAATATTTTCACGGCGACACCGGAGCCGGACTGGGCGCCAGTCATCAGACCGGGTGGACTGGCCTCGTAGCAAAGCTCCTCGAACAGACCGGGGAGTGAGGGATTTTGTAGCGCCACCCTTCTGGGTGGCATGCCGGGCTAAAGCTCGACGCTACAACAGCGAGTAGAAGACATCATGAATTTCCACGACAAAGTCGTCTTCGTTGCGGGGGGCACCGGCGGATTGGGCCGCGAAGTCACCATGGCGTTTCTTGAGGCCGGAGCGAGAGTCGTAGTTACGTACCGGAGCACGGAAGAGTTTGCCGCGGTGGTGTCCGCGGCGGAACGAACCGGAGCGACGCCGCCGGACGGTGCGGCGGTGGACGTGACCGACGCTGCGACCGTTGGGAAGGCCGTCGCGGATATTGTTGCGAGGCACGGGCGCCTCGACGTCCTCGTGAACACGGTCGGCGGTTACGCCGGGGGAACAAATCTGTGGGAAGTGGACCCTCGGACCTACGACCAAATGCTCCAGCTCAATCTGAAGGCGGGGTTTGTTCTCGCGCAGTCCGTCGTGCCGGTGATGATCCGGCAGAATCGGGGATGGATCGTCAACATCGCGTCGAAAGCCGCATTGGACCACGCTGCGGGCGGTGCGCTCTATGCGGCGTCAAAAGCGGGCGCGCTGGCTTTGTTTGATTCACTCGCCGCGGAAGTGAAGCCGCACAATATCAACGTGAATTCCGTGCTGCCGAGCATCATCGATACGGCTGCGAATCGGAAGGCAATGCCGGGAGCGGATTTCTCAAAATGGCCCAAGCCTGAAGAAATCGCCCGAGTGATCCTGTTTCTGTGTTCGGAGGAAGCACGCGTGATTCACGGCGCGGCGATTCCCGTTTACGGGAAGACCTAATGCTTTACGGAAAGGCACAACAAGCCGTCATTCCGAGGCGCGCTGCTTGCCGAGGAATCTCTCTTTTCTCGCGTCTAAAGCAAATAAGGATTCCTCACGGAGTTTATTCCGGCCCCTGCCGGGGCTCGGGTGGCGGCCAAAATTGCATCTCCCGAAATCTGCTAGGAGGGAGCTTTTGGCTGCTCGACTAATTCAACCAGCACTTTTTTGCCGTTCCAGGCGGCAACCAGGAAAAAATTCACGCGCGTGCCATTTGCTCCCGGGCGCTTCGCCAGATAAATCGGATCGAGTTTGAACCGCGTGTGCAGGATTTCGGTCGCGCGATCCACGTCTGTCACATCAATTTCCACCTGCTGAATCCCCTCGCCGAATTTTTCCAGGAAGCGCGCGATAGCCCCGCCTCCGCCAGGCGCCTTCGTTGTGAGGATGTCCAGACGCGGAGGCTGTAATAAATCTCCCGCAAATTCGAGTTCAAATTCGAGTACATCCTGGTCGGATGGGGCTTCAGCGAGCGGAGGAGAGCCGTTGGCCGCGCGAATCTTGTCAAAGGTCTCTGGTAAGACGGCGATCCCGACTGTCAATCTTCTCCGAGGAATGCTGTCTCCATGCGGTCGCTCGAATTGCTCCTGGACGAGCAGGTTCCGAAATTCCTCATCTTTTTCCAGATCGCCCAACCAGCCCAAGATCCGCCCTGTCCCGTCGCTGAAAAGATATTGTGCCGCTTGAGCGCGCTGTCTCGGCTCCTGGTCACCAAGACGTTGTATGTAGTCTGGAGGAAGAGGAACTGCTCCGGTCTCAGTCTGCCCGCGGAAAGCATTGCCGTTGCTGGAACTCCTACGTGCAACGATGACGGAGATCAGGACTGCCAATGCAATGACGCCCCCAACGATGGCTAGAGAAATTCCAGTAGAAATGTGTATCCACGGCTCGGCCAGCATTTTGGTGCCGATAAACATGAGTACGATGGCGAGGCCATCGTCGAGGTACCGGAAATACGGCAGGATTCCGGCCAACAGAAAATAGAACGCGCGCAGGCCCAGAATTGCGCAGACATTGGAGGTGTAGACCAGGAACGGGTCTCGTGTGACGCCAAACACCGCGGGGATCGAGTCCGCGGCGAAAACCAAATCCGTCGTTTCGAGCACGATGACGACAAGCAAGAGAGGCGTCGCCAGCCATTGGCCGCGTTCCCGGACGAACAATCGTGCCCCGGCTCCGGTCTGAGACATGGGCAGCATCTTCTGCACCCAGTGAAGGAGCGGGTTTTTCTCAGGGTGCACTGTGTGGTCCGCGCCGAACAGCTTGAAACCCGCGTACAGCAGAAACGCACCGAATAGATAGAGGATCCATTCGAAGCGTTGAATCAGAACGGTGCCAACTCCAATCATTACGCCGCGCATGACGAGCGCACCCAGAACCCCCCAGAAAAGCAGGCGATGCTGGTACCGGGCATCAACGCGAAAATACTGGAAGATCAGGAGGAAGACGAATACGTTGTCCACGCTGAGCGATTTCTCGATGATATAGCCGGTGAAAAATTCCAGTCCAGGGCCGCGTCCGTGTGTGAAGAGGATCCACAATCCAAATCCCACCGAAAGCGCGACCCATACTGCGCTTTCAACCGCCGCCTCGCGCAGGGAAATCGTGTGCGCGCGGCGATGGAACAGGCCCAGGTCAAGCAGCAGGAACAGCGCAACGCCGGCGTTGAAAGCGATCCAAAGCGTCCAGGTGCCCATCTACGGCACGCTCGTTTCTCTTAGGGGGAGCACGACAGAAGCAGCCCTCAGCGGTTTGAATTTTGAGCCGTGCTGTAAGGCTTTGCGGCGTTAAAATTCGTCAACTCCACCTGAGTTGTTTCGCCCGGGCGGACCGTGACGCGAAAGTCCCAGCGAAGGCGAACATCTCCCGAGACAGCCTGCATCCCGAGCATGCTGATCCAATAGCTGCCGGGCGCGAGGCCGCCAAACCAGCCTTGGCCATTGAGATTTGTGTCGGTCTGTGCCACCAGATATCGTGTTTGCGCAATCTCCAATGTGCGTTTTTCGAGACGCTGGCGCTGACCGTCCAACAACTGTTCCCATTTTACGGACGGGTTGATGTTGGTTAAGCCGGCATCAATGCCCTGGACGGTCTCCGGCACCGCGCCAATGAATTTGCGAATGGCTTCCTTGTATTCTTTCTTCTGTTGATTGTATTTCTCAGGATTGGACGTGCGATCCTTCTCCCTGAATTTCGGCTTGGGGAAACCGGTTCCCTGAAATCCCTTATTGCCCGACATGTAGGCGTCGAAAAACTCTGGCACATTCACGATGTCGTCCGCGGTGAGGCTCTTTGCGAAATCCGTACCGGCAAGCTGCACTGCGTGATTTTTTTTCATCCATGCTTTCAGTTCGGGCGATGCTGCGAGACGATCCACGAAGTTGTCGAGTTCCGGCGCCGGTTCGAGTCGCAAGGCCTCCTGGCGGACGTCCTCGAGGCTCTTGCGCAGCAGGAAAAACGTCAATTGACGGACAGGCTCAGGCCGGCCGTCAGTGGGGGCCACCCGTGCGGTGAATTCGATGCCCCCTGTGGACTGGGCCGCAATCCGCCCCGGCAACGCGATGAGCAGCAGTCCGAGGCCGAACGCGGTACTGCGAAGCTGCAAGTTCATTTTCATGAGGCCCCTCGCGAAGTGTACCTCGCCGTGATGCGATTGGAAATGATTCCTCGTGGGCGTGTTTCCGCGATGGACGTGAGCCGGAGACCGCATCGATTGAGCAGCTTGTCCATTTCACGGAACTCGGGTGATGGCTCGCATGCGTTTCTCGCCAGGCAATCGCGTAAACCGCAGATCCTTTGCAAGCTTCAACTTCGTTACGAAGATAATTTGGCCCGTGTGATATGCAAAATGCTCGACCACGTGGGATACGGCATACATCCCGGAGACGCGAAAGCCCTGGATACTGTAAATTCGCGAGAGCTGCTCTTCGGACAAGCGGCCCAGCACGCGACACGCTCGGTGAACTGTCTTGTGCATTGAGGCAATAAGTGCACGGCGGGGCATGGGGCCGCGTTCCGAAAACTCCCGGTCTCGATCGCGGTGGTCCTGCGCGTTCCCCAGCCCTGAGACAATCCATTGGGTGACATTTCCGGAAAGATGCAGCACAAGATTGCCGGCACTATTCGAAGCGGCATTCGGCCTCCACCAGATCTCCTTTTCGGACAACATTATGAGGCACTGAACGAGCCGGGGCATGTGGTATGCCGCGAGGGAGTGCCGCGATTCCGCCAGGAATGATTTTGCGAACTTGGACAATCTTGGTCTCATGACATTGTTTCCTCCCGTGATGCATGGAGCGTTGACGGCTCAAGAATCGATTGGGAACAGCTCGAACAATCACAATCCATGGCAGGGCACGGCATCCTCATCAGACGCGTTCCCGGATCTCTTCGTAGATGAAGCTATAGCAGGCGAAAAGTGACTTCGATGGGAACAACAACAGCGACGGGTTTGCCGCTGGGCCCAAGAGCGGGCTTGAACCGCCACTGCTTCACTGCTTCGACAGCTTTTTCTTCCAGACCAAGCCCCGGACCCTTCACCACTTGGATTTCAATGGCGCGACCGTCTGCGGTAATGACGGCCTGAAGCACAACCGTGCCTTGATATTTCGCTTTGCGGGCTTCTTCGGAATACTTGGGGTCAGGGCAGTAAGCGCAGGCCGGATAGCCGACGCCGCCTGTGCCCGGATGAAAATAGCCTCCGCCCGTGCCGCCGCCAGCACCCGGTCCGAGACCGCCGCCTTCACCGCTTCCAATTCCGGTGCCCGTACCTGTGCCGATGCCGCTACCTCCGCCGGGCCCGCCCGAACCGTTGACCAGCCTCTGGAGAGGGTCGCCATAATTATCCAAATTCGGGCTAGGGATTTTCAAATCCGGAGGCCCGAGCAACGTGGCCTCAATCTTCGACTCCGGACGTGTCTTCACCATCGGCGGAGCAATCTGCGTCATGCTCCACTTTGGCAGCTTGCCCTTTGTTGGCGGAAGGGGCGCGCGCTCGCCGCCGCCACCGCCTCCTCCGGCCTTGTCCTTTCCGGGAGGGAGCTTCATGGCGTAGTCAGAAATATCGAGCGGTGTGACGAGTTGGTTGCTGGCAACAGGAGTTTGGGCCGCCTTCGTGAACGCGTGGTAGAAGGGAAAGAGGATCAGAAGGGTGATGCCGACATGCACGGCCAGGGCGATTGCTTGCGCTGGGCCGAAGGCTTTATCCTTGCTCCAAATGTCTTTGACCTTGACCGGCTGGCTCGTAACTTTGAGCGGCGGCAGCTTCGGCGGAGAGATCAGGTCGCGAATATTCTGCAAAAAGACTTTATAAGGTGGCTGCCAATCGACGGTCATGCGCGAAGCGGCTGCGCCACGTACCGCGCGCGGCGCCGGCTTGAACCACTCCCTGAAGTTATCCGTGAAGCCGCCGCCGAAACCTTCCGTTGTGAACACGCCGCCCTTGCCGTTCTTGGGTATCTTTATAGGGCGCTCGGCGAGGAAATCCCTCAAGTTAGAAAAAAAACCGCGGGAGAGAGGTTTTTGGGAAGCGCCGAAACGCGGGGTAGACCCCCCCGCAGGCAGCGTCACCTTGGGTGGCGGTGTGCCTGAATCATTCCATTTGGGCACCAGTGTACTCAACAACACCTGCCTTACTCAGCGGCAAAATACTACTCACCGTACGATTCCGCAGTGGCACGAATGGATGCCTACTGGCGCGCGGCTGACATGCCATCAAATTCATTGTAACATTATGGCGTTTCCTCACGGAAGAGGGTTTCCGGATCGAGTAGTGCGGGCGAAGACACATGGGGCAGAAATGCCCCGGTTGCGCCCGCCGACAGCTTACTTATGCCCAAAATAGTCGACTTGAAAAGCACTCTAAATCTGCCGCGCACGGCGTTTCCGATGAAGGCCAGCCTGCCGCAGAACGAGCCGAAACAGCTCGCCGAATGGGAAGAGAAGAAACTCTACCATCGCATCCAGCAGGCTCGCGCCGGCGCGCCCACGTATGTCCTCCATGACGGGCCACCGTATCCCACCGGTACGATCCATCTGGGCACCGGCTTGAACAAGATTCTCAAAGACATGGTCGTGAAGTCGAAGACGATGGCTGGCTTCCGCGCTCCATACGTCCCGGGATGGGACTGCCACGGCTTGCCGATTGAAACGCAGGTGGAGAAAGAACTCGGCGGGAAAAAGGGAAGCGTCCCGCCCGGAGAATTCCGGCGCATGTGCCGTGAATTCGCGTCGCGTTACGTGGACCAGCACCGCCGGGATTTCAAGCGCTTGGGCGTCCTGGGGCAATGGGAAGACCCTTATCTGACGATGAGCCCGCAGTATGAGGCCACGATCGCCGATGCCTTCGTCACGTTTCTCGAAAAAGGTTACGTATACCGTGGGCTCAAGCCTGTGTACTGGTGCATCGTGGACTCGACGGCGCTAGCCGAAGCGGAAGTTGAGTACGAAGATCACTCGAGTCCGTCCATCTGGGTGAAGTTTGCGGTCGAGCCGGGGGCAGCGGCGGAAAAACTTGGGGCCAGCGTGAACGCGGTCATCTGGACGACGACGCCATGGACGCTGCCGCACAATCGCGCGCTTGCATTCCATCCCGATTATGACTACGTCGTGGTCGAAACTGCCGCAGGCGCGTTGCTGCTGGCGACGGACCTTGTGGGCCCCGCGCTTGACGCCGTGAAACTCGAAGCAGGAAGCGTACGCGGGCCTTGGAAGGGGAAGGATCTTGCGGGATTGAAGTTTCAGCATCCGTTTTTGGATCTGCGCGTCCCGGCGGTGCTGGCCGATTACGTCACGCTCGATCAGGGCACGGGCATCGTGCACACGGCGCCGGGACATGGTGTCGAGGACTTTCAGACCGGGCAGAAATATGGCATCGAGGCTTATGCTCCGATTGATGACCACGGGCGGTATCTGGAAGGCTTGCCCGAGTACAAAGGCAAGACTGTATTCGAGGCGAATCCGATTGTCGTCGCGCTGTTGCGCGATCGCGGAGCCTTGCTCGGAGAACAGAAGCTCTCACACAGCTATCCGCATTGCTGGCGCTGCCACAATCCCGTGATCTTCCGCGCCACCGAACAATGGTTCATTGATTTGGACGGCGCGGGGCGCGATGGCGGCGCCATACGCCCGCGAGCGCTCGCGGAAATTGCCAAAGTGAAATGGACGCCGGAGTGGGGCGCCGAGCGGATTCACTCGATGATTGCCGAGCGGCCGGACTGGTGCGTTTCGCGGCAGCGGTTCTGGGGCGTGCCGCTCATAATTCTGTATTGCACGAAGTGCAACAAGCAGTTCGACGATTACGCGGCGCTGCACGCGCTCGTGCGTAAATGGTTTACACGCGAGGGCGCGGACGCCTGGTTCACACACAAGGTCGAAGAGTTGCTCCCGGCGGGTACGCATTGTTCCTGTGGCGCGTCGAGCTGGCGCAAGGAAACTGATATTCTGGATGTGTGGTTCGACTCTGGTTCCTCGCATCTTGCGGTGCTCGATTCCCCGGGCACGCCCAACGCAAAACTTCCCTGGCCCGCGGACATGTACCTCGAAGGCCCGGACCAGTATCGCGGATGGTTCCACAGCTCGCTCCTGGTCGGCGTCGCGGTGCGCAATGGCTCGCCCTACAGGCACGTGCTCACGCACGGCTGGACGCTCGACGCGAAGGGCCAGCCGATGTCGAAGTCGCTCGGAAACGTCGTGCTGCCCACGGAAGTGTGCGAGAAGTGGGGTGCGGACCTGCTGCGGCTGTGGGTGGCTTCGCAGGACTACACCGCTGACGTGCGAATGTCCGACAACGTGATGACGCAGCTTTCCGAGGCGTACCGCAAGCTGCGCAACACATTTCGCTTCGCGCTCGGCAATCTAGCCGATTTCGATCCGGCGCGCGATGCCGTTCCCGACGCCGAAATGGAAGAACTCGACCGCTGGATGCTCTCGCGCACGGCTGCTCTCGTGCGGGATTGCCGCAAATGGTATGAAGCATTCGAATTTCACCGCGTCTTCCACGCGCTGCACGATTTCGCCGTCGTGGACTTGAGTGCGTTCTATTTCGACGTGCTGAAGGACCGGCTCTATACGTTCGCGCCGCGAAACCGCGCGCGGCGCTCGGCGCAAACCGCCGTATATCGCATCGCGAGCGCCTTGCTGCGACTCGCGACACCGATCGTTGCGTTCACCGCCGAGGAAATCTGGAGGCATTTCCCGCATGCAGCGGGTGATCCGGAGAGTGCGCATTTGGCACTGTTTCCAGCGGCAGGGGAACTTGGTTCCCCGCTGGATGCGGTGAAGGCGGCAAATTGGGAGAAGTTGCTTGCAGTGCGCACCGAAGTCCTGCGCGCTCTTGAAGCCGCGCGCAACGCGAAAACGATTTCGGGAGCGCTCGAAGCAAAGGTCTTGTTGAGTGCAGGGAGCGACCTCGCCCCTCTCCTCGAACAGTACAAGGGTTGGCTCCCTGCGATGTTTATCGTGTCGCAGGTCGAACTCGGGAGCCCGGCGTCCATGGATGTGCAGAAATCTGAGTTGCTTCCAGCTCTGAGTGTCGCGGTGCAGCGCGCCGACGGGACAAAATGCGAACGCTGCTGGAATTACTCGACTCACGTGGGCGAAAACGCCGACTACCCGACGATTTGCGAACGATGCGTGAAAGCGCTTGCGGAAATCGAGCAAGCACTCGCGGCGTCGGGCCACGCGGGAGGCCAGGGGGCCGCGTCCTGATGGCGGGCACGCGCGGATCACAATGGCTGTGGCTGTCGTTCGGGGTGCTGGCCGCAGATCGCGCCACGAAATTTGCGATCGAGCATTACACGAGCGCCTTCTTCCGCCGCCCGATACTTTCGGACATCGTAGTTCTGGTTCACAATCAGAATCCTGGCATCGCGTTCGGCGTGTTTTCAAATTCGAATTCGCCATGGCTTGCGCCTCTGTTGTTGCTGTGTTCGGCTGTGGTGATGGCGTTGCTGGTGTGGCTGCTGCTCACTGGCCGTGCCGGCGGATGGCTTGCCCGAGCCGGAATCGCGCTGATCCTGGGCGGTGCTGCAGGCAATGCTCTCGACCGCTTGATCCACGGCGGAGTAACCGATTTCCTGGAAGTCCGGCTCGGAACGTATCACTGGCCCGCGTTCAACGTCGCCGATTCGGCCATCTCCATTGGGGCGGCTCTGGTTCTTATCGAGCTGCTCTTCGGCGGGCGGCACCGGTCCGATTCCAGTGGACGCGAAGCTGGATAATCCGCGTATATCTAAGCGATACGTGGTTGAATGCGTTCTGGAAAATTATTTTCATGTGCGACTCGCGTTTTACCAAACGGAGAGCTTCAGTGGCACAGACTTCAGTCTGTGCGCATTTTCGCTGGCGAACTTAAGAAGCAAGGCTGAAGCCTGCGCTACTTCCATGACCGAGAGCCCCACAGCCCAGCAAAAACTAACTGCCGCGTCGGGAGACACTGGACGGCGCCTGGATTTGTTCTTAGCCGAACGCATCCCCATTTTAAGCCGCACGAGGATCCAGGAGCTGATTCGTGAAGGGAACGTGCGTGTCGATGGGCGCGCAGCGAGGGCCTCGCACCGGGTTGCTGCTGGGGAAGCCATTGAGGTCGCGGTCCTGCCCCGCCCTGCGCTGGTGGCCGCGCCGGAAGATTTGCCGCTCGAGCTGCTGCTTGTCGACGACGATTTCGTCATCGTGAACAAGCCCGCGGGGATGGTGGTGCACGCGGGCGCGGGCCACGCGCGCGGCACGCTGGTGAACGCGCTTCTGCACCGCCTGGGAAAACTATCCGGCGCGGGCGGCGCGTTGCGTCCGGGCATCGTGCACCGCTTGGACCGCGAAACATCAGGAGCTATGGTGGTGGCGCGGAATGACGCGGCGCACGAACACCTCGCCGAGCAATTCCGGTCGCGAAATGTCCGGAAGGTCTATCTGGCGTTGGTACACGGCAAGATGCCACGCGATTCGGGCACCGTCACATTGCCGATCTCGCGCGATCCGCACCGCAGAACCCGGATGACGGCGCGTGCCCGCACAGGCCGGCATGCGCGAACCGACTGGCGAGTGATCGCGCGCCTGGATCGCTGTACGCTCGTCGAGGCTGTGCTGCATACAGGGCGCACGCATCAGATCCGCGCGCACTTCGCCGCGATCGGGCATCCGATTGTCGGCGACACGCTGTACGGCGCGCCGCGCGGCCTGCGCGCGGGGACGCGCAACCTTCCGCTCCTGGAGCGCAACTTCCTGCACGCCGCACGCATCGGATTCTCACACCCGTCAAGCGGCGCATGGGTGGAAGTTCGCGCTCCGCTGCCGAGGGATTTGCGAGTATACTTCGAGCAGATTGCAGATTCTTTGGGGCGGCGCGACGCGGAGATCGATGCCGCTCTTGCTCCGTACAAATGATCACCATGACAACACGAGTGCTACGCGTCGGTCTTCCCATTTTGCTGCTCACTGCGGCCGCCCTGAGCGCGCAGCAGTCCCAGACGCCCACTCAGCCCCCAACTTCTGATCAAGCCAATCGGCAAGGGACGATTGTTCGCAACGTCAACCTGGTGGACGTCCTTTTCAGCGTCGTGACCAAGCGCGAAAAACTTATCACGGATTTGAACAAAGAAGACTTCAAAGTTTTTGACGACGGAGTACAGCAGGAGATCACTTCATTCAGCCAGCCGACGGATTTACCTCTCCGCATTGGCATGGTGCTGGACACTTCGAACAGTATTCGGGAGCGCTTGAAGTTCGAACAGGATGCCGCAATCGATTTCCTGTTCAACGCACTGCGTCGCGGGAAGGATCAGGCGTTCCTGATGACATTCGACGACGGTCCACAGATCATCAAGGATTTCACGGGTGATACCGGGGATCTCCGCGACACGATCCTGAAACAGCGCGCCGGCGGCGGCACGGCGCTGTACGACGCTGTTTACACGGCCAGCCAGCAATTGCTGAGTAAATCGCCACTGCCCCCTGGCCCGAATGCGGACGTCCGCCGGGTACTGGTGGTCATATCCGATGGCGATGACAACAGCAGCAGCCGTTCCCGTGGCGCGGCTGTGGAAATGGCGCAACGCGCGGGAGTGATCATCTATTCGATCAGCACAAGCACGCAATGGGTAAACGTCGATGACGAACGTGATCCGGCGAAGCGTGTAAACCGCAAATATGAAAAAGGCGAAGGAGATCACGTCCTCGACCAGTTGGCAGCAGAAACCGGAGGACGGGCCTTTTTTCCCTATAGGGTCGACGATTTAGGGCAGTCGTTCTTGGACATCGGGGATGAACTGCGCCACCAATACGCTCTTGCTTATAGCCCAGGAAACCGCGCTCCCGACGGAAGATTCCACACGATTCGAATCCAGGTGAGCCGGAAAGATCTGATCGTACGGGCTCGCAAGGGATACTATTCCGTCCTCACGCCTCCGTCCACGGCGCCGCCTCCACCCGCGATTGTGAGTCCCTGACAAGAAAAAAACTGCAGAAACCGTTCATGTGGATTGCAGCTCTGCAAGACTAATTCGAGGGTGCGTAGTAGCCGCGCCGGGCCAGAGCGGAGTAATCCTTGTTCTTCATTTCCACTTTGATTTTTCGGTAAGCTCCGTCGCGCGCTTTGTTCATGGGGACATACCCCAGCGTGTACTGGCTGCGCAGCTCTTCGGAGATCTGATCGAAGGCCTGCTCCAGATTTTTCTCACTGCGTACCACGATCATACGGCCGCCGGTTTCATCGGTGAGCTTCTTCGCGACGCTGGCGTCGCCGCCGTCGGCGGCAACCAGGAGGACGTGCACGACCGTATCCGTGCGTTGCGCGGCCTCGATCGCGTCCTGCAACTTCATCTTGCTTCCCGTGTCCACCGCGTCGGTCAGGATGATCAGGGCTTTCCGGCCGGCTTCATCGGCGAGCTTATCGTGGGCGGCGAGATAGACGGCATCGTAGAAATCAGTGCCGCCATTGCGGCTTGCGGGGAGCGGCCCTTGCCCGACGCCGCCTGCGGCTGCGTTGACTTGGGCGCGGTTGATGGCGCGGTCGAGTCTTCCGCGGTCGTCCGTGAAATCGGCGAGGAGGTCCACATCGAGGTCGAAAGACATGACCATGGCGAGGTCGCTCTTGCGCATTACGCGCCCCAGGAAGCGCGATGCCGCTTCCTTTTCCACGGATAGCATGTAGGTCTCGCTGCCGCTGGTGTCAAGCAGCAGGCCGAGGGTGATCGGGAGATTAGATTCCGCAGCGAAATTGGTAATTTCCTGGGTCTGGCCATCCTCAAAGATCTGGAAGTCATCCATCTTTAGGCCGGTGACAATCGCCTTATGTTTGTCGCGCACCGTGGCGAATAAATTCACCAGGTTGACCTGTACGCGAATCTGTCCCGGGGGCGCGGCGTACACCA
>JBGPXQ010000246.1:0-3886 GCA_041492805.1 Terriglobia bacterium
CGCGGAGATAGTCAAAATACATCTGCGGGATCAGCGAAGAGTCGATGTCGTCGTGCCGCGACCATGCGAGCGCGGGGCCCTCGCCCCCGAGGACATGTCGCTCGAGCTCCTTGAGCCGTACCGATCCAAGCCTCAGCCGCCAGAGCTGGCGCGCGGGATGCAGCAGATCAAGATGCAGCTTGGGTGTGCAGGAAGAGATCGTGCGCGTCATGCGGTAGCGCGTTTCGAGCAGCGGCCAGTCGAAACTCTTTCCGTTGAAGGTCACGAGCACAGGCCGTTCCGCCATTCGCTCGGAGAGCTCGAGCAGAAGCGAATGTTCCTCATCGAGGTCGCGCATGAAGAGTTGTTCGACCTGCAATCCGCCCGCGTCCCACCATGCGAGGCCCACCAGAAAGGCGTATGTGCCCGTTCCTCCCGCAAGCCCTGTCGTTTCCGTATCGAGAAAAAGCCATTGCCCTGGATCCACCGCAGACTTCACGGCGGCGCGCGCGTCGGGCATTCCCTGTGGCAGCAGCAAAGCGAGCGAACGTGAATCAGGTGTACACATCTCCGGTGTCGCATACCATTGTTGAAATGACAGGTGTTCGCCGTAGCGATTTCTGCGGACCTGGGCGCCGGGAAGTTGCGCGAAACGATCGCATTCCGCTGGCAGGTCTGCGGGGCGCGCAGCTTCGAATTCGCGTTTGCGGGCGGGCCGCAGCGCAGCGACGTGTGCAAATTTGTCGGTGAGGCTCATCGGAAAGTTCTAGGCTCCCAGACGGGCGAGTATTTCAAGCGCCGCTTCTTTTGCGCGCTCGCCGCGTTCTCCCACTGGGCCGACGCATGACGGGCACCCTTTCTCGCAAGGGCATCCGGCGATCAGTTCGCGTGTTTTTGCAAGCAGCAGGCTGTGCGCCCGAAAGAGCGGTTCGGAGAAGCCGATGCCGCCGGGATACGCGTCATAGAGATACAAGTTTGGCTCGAAAAATTCCTTTTCGGCAAGCGCTGTGACTGCTTCTATCCCCGGAGTTTCTTCCCATTCGATTTTCGAGCCGGGCGATGGCGGACGCTCCCCAATCGCAGTGCCCAGGTCGCGCGCGTCGCACATCAGCAACAATGTGGCGATAGACTCGAGAGCGTGGAGCAGGCCGAACATGCCGCTCTGGCGGTCGGTCACGGAAAACGCCAAGGACTCCACCAGCGGGCGCTCGAGGGTCAGCCAGAACGCCGTAGTGTGCATCTCGTTTTCCGGAAGCTCAAGTTTTCCATCACCAACATTTTCATTCGTGAAGAACTTGATTTTCTTGAAGCCGACGACCTGCGAACGCACCAGCACGTCGCCGTGGGACCGTTCTGCGCGCGCATCGCCGCCAGAAACCAGAATTCGGCCGCCGGCCGCGCGTTCAAGGACGCGCACCTGCGTATAGCGGATGGCGTCGGTGAAGTAGTCCACATCAACGCGCTTCACATATGCCTTGCGTTCTTCAAAATCGAGCGCCTCGACGTGATACTGCTGTCCCTGGTGGAGATAGATCGCCTTCGGATGAACGATCGCAAGCGCACTTGAGAAATCAACTTCCCCGATCACTTCGGTCTTGTGGGTCGTATCCACGATCACGAAATTGTCTGAAGTCACAGAGCGCAGGCTTACAGTGTCGGCCGGATAGGCCTCTTGTGTCCAATGCCAGTGGTCGCCCGTGCGATGGAGAAAGCCCGCTTCGGACAGCCGTTCGCAGAGTTCGGTGAGATCCACACTCCCGAAAGTTTCACCGGCCGCGATGGGCAATTCGAACGCTGCACACTTCAAGTGATTCACGAGGATTTCAAGGTTATCCGGCTGGACGAAGGCGTGCTCGGGAGACCGCCCGAAGAAATAATCCGGGTGTTGCGCAATAAACTGGTCAAGCGGCGCCGAGGAAGCCACCAGGACGGCGCAAGAGCTGCCGCTGCGGCGGCCGGCGCGTCCCGCCCGCTGCCACGTAGACGCGATCGTGCCGGGATAGCCGGCCATGACCGCGGCATCGAGCGACCCGACGTCGATACCCAGCTCCAGTGCATTGGTTGACACGACGCCGCGAATCCGGCCTTCGCGCAAGCCGCGTTCGATTTCGCGCCGTTCGCCCGGCAGGTAGCCTCCGCGGTATCCGCGAATCGCGGGCGGCTGGCCGGGTGGCATGGGATTCGCCTGTTGCAGATACGTGAGCAGCACTTCGGTGTGCAGGCGCGAGTTGGCAAAGACGATGGTTTGTAAATTGTGCTTCAGGAATTCCTGCGCGACACGCGATGCTTCATTGATGTAGCTGCGCCGGATACCCAGAAAACGATTCACGACCGGCGGGTTGTAAAAAATGAAGTATTTTTCTCCTGCGGGCGCACCGTTTTCGTCGATCAAGTCAAATTCAGTTTCCGCCAGATGTGATGCCAGTTCACCAGGATTCGCAATCGTCGCTGACGAGCAGATAAATTGCGGGTCCGAACCGTAGAACCGCGCGATGCGCCGCAGCCGCCGCAGCACGTTGGCCAGGTGGCTGCCGAATACGCCGCGATAGGTGTGCAGCTCGTCCAGCACAACGTAGCGAAGGTTCTCAAACAGCCGCTGCCATCTCGTGTGGTGCGGCAGGATGCCCGTATGCAGCATGTCCGGATTGGAGAGCACGATGTGGCCCCGCTCGCGGATCGCCTTGCGCGCGTCGGATGGCGTGTCGCCGTCATAGGTGAATACGCCGAAGCGATGATCGAGACGCGCGGCGAGGTCGTGCAGCTCGGCGAGTTGATCCTGCGCGAGCGCCTTGGTAGGGAACAGATACAGCGCTCGCGTGTCCTGGTTTTCGAGCACGGCGTTGAGAACGGGCAGGTTGTAGCAGAGAGTTTTCCCTGAAGCTGTAGGCGTTACGACGACCGTGTTGCGCCCTGCGTGTACGGCTGCCGCAGCGGCGGCCTGATGGCTGTAGAGCCTGTCGACGCCTTTCTCACCGTATGCGGCCGCAAGTTCCGCGCGGACCCACTCCGGCATTGGCGCAAACTTCGCCTTACGCGCCGGGAAATGGTGCACGGCGGTAAGGATCTCACCCGAGAGGTCGCGCGCCGCGAGTTGTTCGACAATTTCGCGAACACGGGCAAGCGTGACCGCGTCCTGCGCAGGCCGCACCGCAAGAGATTGGGACATACCGTACCTCCGCTCCAATTCGCCTTTTGTTCGCTTACCCTAACATGTCGCTCCGGTCTGCGCAACGCCCATTCTTGGAATCTTGCCGGAGGACAACTAACTCGTCAGGCCGCGTTGCCAGGGACCTGAGCGATCTCTCTTGATCATTGGTCGAAAACGATTCTTGGCTTTTTCATTTCATCGGGTCATTCCAAACAAAACGCGCTGCTGCCCGGCGCCGCAGTCGTGATTGTCCACTCGGCCACCCCCGACCTGTACCTCGACGTTTATTTCAGTCCTGTACTCATTTCCTCCTTGCGACCAGTCGAGTTTTATTTCTACCGTGACTTACTCTGCGTGCAGGTCGGGGGGGCCCGAGTTTATGAGGCGAGATCTTCCAATCGACATCATGCGACCCGGTGCAGTTTTGGCAGCCCGCTGTGAGACGAAAATGGGGGAACAAGATGCGAAATTCAGGGAAAACCAAAGAAAATATTCTGAACGCAGGGATCCTTGTCGTGCTGTTGTTCGTGTTTGGTACACCGGCGCATGCCAGCGTGACCGCCAGTCCCACGTCTGTAAATTTCGGTAATCAAGCAGTCGGAACCACCAGCGCGCCTGCACAAGTGACGGTAACTTTTTCCAGTACAAGGAGATGGGGCATTCAGATCGTAAGTGCTTCCTTGTCCCCGGTTCAATATTCGTACTCCGGGCCTTCTCTGCCGATTACTCTGCATCGTGGCCAGAGCGCGACCTTCTCCG
>JBGPXQ010000222.1:0-4634 GCA_041492805.1 Terriglobia bacterium
GATGTGACCACGGCCGAAAACGGAGATCCCGTAACCGTCTTCCCGCCGATATTGCCGACCATGCCTTCGAACGCAAACATCCCATCGCCGGGCCCGCCTGGCCCAGGCCCACCGAATCTGCCGTGCGGCGGAGGCGGTAGTCCCGGAGCCTGTGCACATACCACTGCGGCCGCGCCAACCATGAGCGCGGTGATCATTCCCGCACGAATCAGTCTGTGACTCACTGTTGTAGCCTCCTTATACCGGCTGGCTCCAAGTGGAGCCCGCACCCAAGAACCCAATGCGTTCGACTGGCGCAGCAAACAAAATGGCCGGCTTGCCCCTATTGCACCAGTCGCACCCCACGCGGCCAGCCGTCCTGACCGACGAGCACATCCGCGCGAATCCAATCCGACGAGTACACTTCGTCCACAGGGTAGCCCAATTCGGCCAGCGAGGCGCGCGTCAATTGAACGCGAACGACCATACCCAGGTCCCCGGGCCCGATCCCGTCGGTGAAGGGCACAGGCACAAAGTCCGCCAACGAATATGTTCCGCCAGCAGCCGCGACCGAACCCACTTGTTCTGCAGCTTGAACGGCTTCGTCTGGCTGTATGGAACGAGGCCCGCTTGCATCCAGCGGCTCTTTCGATTGCGAGGAAACATCTTTTCTTGGCGCCGGTGACGGTAGGCCTTTCGAAGGCCCCGAAGTAGTCCAGAGCACGATCGCCAAAATTGCGGCAGCCGCTCCGGCAGCCGTCCATTCGAAAGTGCGCCACCAAATCGTCCGTCGGCGCTGACGCCGGAAAGCCGAAAGCAGTGCGGCCTCCACACTGGGCGGCGCCTGCTGTTCGCGCACGCTTCCGGCAGCCGCTTCGGTGACTTCCGCAAGCACACCTGCTCCGGCCAACCACTCTGCACACTTATCGCAGTGGGCCGCATGCTCGATCGCGGCCTCGCGCAAAGACACGTCGAGCAGCTCCATCCGGACAAATCCGTGCACAATCTCGTCAAACTCCACGCACGTCATACGATTCATGGCTTGCCTCCCATGCGAGCCCTCAGCGCCTTGGCTCCAACGCGGTTCGGCCGGAGTTTTTCAAGCAATATCGAACGCGCGCGGTTCAGACGTGACCTCACCGTCCCCACCGGGCACGCCAGCAATGATGATACCTCTACGTAGCTCTTTCCCTCCAAGTCACAGAGCGTCACAGGTTCCCGGTAATGCAACGGCAGCGTCAGCACAGCCTCCCTCAACCGCTGGACTGTCTCCTCGCGCTCAAGCCCATCGAGAACTGTCTGTGTCTCGCCCGATTTTTCCGGGTAGCGGCCATTCCCTTTGTGACTCGCGCGGTCCCCCGTCCGACCCGGCCAATCGCCATCGCCCATTTCGTCGCCAAGCGTAACGTAGCGGCTCTCCTTTTTCTGGAATTTCCTCACATGGTTTCGAGCTATGCCGTATAAGAATGCGGCCGGGGCTCCCTTTTCTTCATCGAACTTTCCGGCATGGCGAATCAACGTGAGGAAGGTCTCTTGCACGACGTCGGCCGCAGCCTCTGGCAGTCCTGTCATGTGCACCGCATATCGGTACACGCCGCCCTGGTGTCTGCGGTAAAACTCCAAAAACGCGCCTTCATCGCCGGTCGAGAGACGCCGCATGAGCTCCATATCCCGTGGTTCGAATGTGTCTGGCATCTATATCGAATAGGACGTATATCCTCCGCTTACAGTAACAATTACTTTTCTCGAGGCGCGAAGTTCCATTTTCTTGTCGCAGTCAGGCCCAGATATCAGGTTGGAGACAAGCTACTTAGTGTATGCTTAGGGCGTTCTGAGACTTTGACCTTGGAACCCGCGGGCAGCTTCTCCCGCACAATCACTCGGAGGGAACTATGAGAATCACCACGTGGAGAATCGTAAGTTTCTTGCTGGCGCTCGCGCTCATGGCTGGGTCCGGGTCCGCCCAGCTTGCCGAAAAGAAAACACTTACGCTGGCAGTTGCCAAGCAGATTGCCGCGGCGGCTGAATCCGAAGCGATAAAGAACAAATTCACCATGGTCATCACCGTCGTAGATGATGGCGGCAACTTGATCTACCTGGAACGCATGGACGATACGCAGCTTGCAAGCATCGAAATTGCGAGGGGAAAGGCGCACACAGCGTTGGCCTTCAAGCGTCCTACCAAAGCTCTTGAAGACGCTGTTGCTGGAGGACGTAACGCTATTTTGTCTTTGCCGGGAGGCGTGCTGGTGGAAGGTGGACTGCCTCTTGCAACGGCTGATGGAAAAATCATCGGCGCGATCGGCGTGAGCGGCGGCACGTCGCCGCAGGATGGGATTGTAGCCAAGGCCGGCGTGGACGCTTTCGCAAAGATGCTCAGCCACTGATGCTCCGGTTGCGCTCTGAAAACTAAGCTGCGCGCTTGCTAAGATGACACGCGCAAGAAGAACAGGTTTGCTGCTGCAATCGTGGAACGACGGCATCTTTAACAGAGGAGGATTTGGAGCATGAAAAGTAAATTTCTGGGCGCGATCCGGCTGGCACTTCTCATTGCGCCTTTGGGAATTGGCATGGTTTTCTTGACTGCCACTTGGGCGCAAAACCCCGCCCGCTCCGCGAAAAGGTCCGTAAAGGTCTTGCGTGGCGAGGGCTCATTCAATGATTGGGGAAATGAGCGGCCGGGCAACCGGTACCTCATCAAGGCGTCTGATTTGCCAAAACCGAATGCCACGGAATCCGCGACGAATCGATCCACGATCGTGCCTCGCCCCGCGAACGCCTGGCCACAGGTGCCTGAGGGGTTCAAGATCGATCTAGCGGCCACAGGGCTGGAGAACCCGCGAGCAATCGTGACCGCGCCAAACGGTGATCTGTTCCTTGCCGAGAGCATCCCCGGACGCATCCGCGTGATCCGCGGGTTCGCCGGCGATGGCAAAGTCGAAACCAATGAAGTCTTCGCCACCGGTCTGACGATGCCTTACGGAATCGCCTTCTATCCGCCCGGGCCGAATCCCCAGTACGTCTATCTCGGGAATACGAACTCCGTGGTCCGCTTTCCCTACCAGAAGGGTGACCTGAAGGCGCGCGGGCCGGCCGAACCCGTCGTTCCGAGTATTCCAGGCGGCAGCAGCTTTGGCGGTGGGCACTGGACTCGGAGTCTGGCGTTTTCGAACGACGGCAAGAAGCTGTATGTCGCTGTGGGCTCGCATGCGAACGTCGCCGATGACGAGGCGGAAAAGAACCGCGCCGATGTGCTCGAATTCAACCCGGATGGAACCGGCCAGCGAATCTATGCCTACGGTATACGAAATGCCGCCGGACTCACCGTGCATCCAAAGACGGGCCAGCTCTGGGTCGCTGTAAATGAGCGCGACGCGCTGGGCGACGATCTCGTTCCGGACTACGTCACGCACATCGTGGATGGTGGCTTCTACGGCTGGCCGTGGTATTTCACGGGCCCGAATGAGGATCCGCGTTTAGCCAGCAAACATCCTGAATTGAAAGAAAAAGTTCTGGTTCCGGATGTGCTGCTGCAGTCGCACTCTGCTCCGCTGGCATTGGCATTCTATGACGGCAAACAATTTCCCGCCGAATATCGCGGCGACGTGTTCGTCACATCGCATGGTTCCTGGAACCGCGCCCACCGGACGGGTTACAAGGTAGTTCGAATCTCAGCTCCAAATGGGAAGGCCACTGGCGAATACGAAGATTTCGTCACGGGCTTCGTCGTGGATGAGGCCAATGTATGGGGACGCCCGGTTGGAGTGACGGTGGCGAACGACGGCTCCCTGGTCCTCACCGACGATGGTTCGAACAGCATCTGGCGAGTGACCTACACCGGCAAACGTTCCACAAAGTAGGCGACGCCGCGTTCTCGCGATTTGGGGCGCGTTTCGCGCATATAATCCGGCGTGAACGCGCTCCGTTGCACGAAGCGCCTTCCACTTTCGGCTCATCGTCATTTTCTGGCTGGCTCCAAGTAGAGCCCGCACCCTATAATCCCTGTTTCTCTTTGCAGATTGGAGCTGTGTGTATCACGACCTCGACAAGCGCATCCGGGCCGCCCTCACCACACATATCCTGCAACGCTACAGCCAGGATGTAACCGTCGTCACGGAGCGGCCGCCTCGCATCGAGATGGGCGAGCTCGCCACGCCGGTCTGCTTCGAACTTGCCAAGCGTCTGAAACGCGCGCCTCGGCAAATTGCCCAGGAAATTGCCTCGGAACTGTCTCCCATCGAAGGCGTCGAGCGCGTAGAAATCGCCGGCGGAGGCTACGTCAATCTCTATCTTTCGCGCGCCGCCTTTCTGGCCGCTGCAGCGGCCGGCGCAGCGGTGACTCCGCCGATTGCAGGCCCCGATACCGCCAAATTCATCGTGGAACACACAAATATCAATCCCAACAAGGCGGCGCACATCGGCCATCTGCGCAACGCGGCGCTGGGCGACACGCTCGTACGCCTGCTTCGCCGCACCGGGCGTCGCGTCGAAGTGCAGAACTACATCGACAACACCGGCGTGCAGGTTGCCGATGTCGTGATCGGCTTTATCCACATCGCCAGGAAATCTCCGGACGAAGTGCGCGCGCTTGCCGCGCAGCCGAAGTTCGATTATTTCTGCTGGGACCTCTATGCAAGCGTGACGCACTTCTATGA
>JBGPXQ010000149.1:0-6543 GCA_041492805.1 Terriglobia bacterium
GGCCAATGCCCGGCAAGGCGAGCGCAGCGTCATATTCGTGCGGGAAATGGCCGCTATGGCGTGCAACGATTTCCTGTGCCGCACGATGCAGATTCCTTGCGCGGCTGTAATACCCGAGTCCCGCCCAATGGCTGAGCACAGTTTCGGCGCGCGCGCGCGCCAGCGCCTGCATGTCTGGGAACCGCGTCAGGAAATTCTCGTAGTAGGGCACGACCGCCGCAACGCGCGTTTGCTGCAGCATGATTTCCGAGAGCCAGATGCGGTACGGATCTTTTGTTCTTCGCCAGGGGAGGTCGCGTTTGCGAGCGGCAAACCAGGCAAGCAAGCGGCGCCTGAATTTCCCGATTTCCGGCGCGGACAGTGCCACGATATTCACGCCACGCATTGTCGCACATCGAGATTTCAAGCGGGATGCCTGCGCGAGGACGAAACTAAAGCGACGGCATGAACAGAATGTACGAGGAACTCCACAGCTGGGTGGGAATCGTGCCACGCGGCTGGCTGGTCAGGAGGATTTTGAAAATATCGGGCGCGTCAGACAGCGAATCGAGGAAGCTGTGGTCAGGTTGGGCCTTCAGTGGCGCGACCCGTGCCAGGCACCGCAACACATCGTAGACGATTTCTCCGGCGGTTACTCGTGGCGTCGCAAAACCGGCGGAGCGAAACTCGAGCACCGAATTGATTTCGTAAAAATGCCACGCAAGCCCGGCGCAAAGCGCCACGGCACGCTCGAATCGTTCGGCGGCGCGTCCGGATTTCTCCTCGCGCGGATCCATGTAGGGATCAAACGCCAGCATTACGCGGCGTTCGTCCTCACGAGCGTACTCGCGGACTTGCAAGACCCCTGTTCTTGCCGAGGCTTTCCAGTCCACATGCCGGGCGCTATCGTTGAATTGGTAGTCGCGGATCGAATAGAGATCGTTCCCGCGCCCTCGCTGATAACTCTCCAGTTCTCCGCTCACCAGCGGCAGAATTTCCAAAAATTCCGCGGTCGGCTCGACGGGAGGGTACACCAGAGCTTCGATTTCTGAATCCACGCGGCGTGTCTTTTGGAGAAAGCCAAACGGGAATTTCGTGCGCAATCCGAGGGCATCCTGCCGGTAGACCCCGCGCCGGGGAAACACGAGTTCCACGTTTTGCCGCACGGTCTTCTGATGCGGAACGTGCGGGAAGTACACGGGGCGGGCAAGAATGTCGGGAAGAGTCTTCGTGGAGGACTGTTTCTTCGCTTTCGGTTTTTGCTCGCCCACAAGCAACACCGAAAATGACGGCATCGTCCGTTTCGTGTTATGGAGCTCGGCCATCGCCATGATCGGCCGTCCGGCAAAGATGTGCTCGGGCAGCTCGAGCCGGACGTCGACCCCGCTCAGCACCAGACGCGAAAGCAGTCCTGAAATCAACACGCCTGCGAGCAGAGACGCCAGGATCATAAAAAGAAGATTATTCCCGGTGTTGAGCGCCGCCAGCGCGACCACGAAAACACCGACAAGATAGACTATGCCTTCGCGCGTCAGCTTGTAGTCGATCCGGTAGGAAAGCCACCACAGCGGCGTGCGCCGCGCCAGTACCGGCACAATCGTCAGCGCCACCCAGCCCGCCAATGCCAGCGCCGCCAGCGCCGAGATGCCCGCCAGCAGGAGGTGTCCTCCCTCGGCCGCCGCACCGGAATAGAGCGCCAGGAACAGTGCCGCCGCGAGCGCCACCATCGCGATCGCGAAGCTCCGCCAGCCGGGTCGGTCTAGGCCCCGCCACCATCGCACGAGGGTTTTGGAGTTCATCAAAGGGGAACGCGCGTGGCTTCGATGATTTCGCGCAGAATCGATTCGACCTGCGCCGCTTTTTTCTGCGTCGTCGCGAAGCGCGTATTGACCACTACGCGGTGCGCGAATACCGGTAGAATGAGCTGCTTGAAGTCGTCCGGCGTGCAGTATTCGCGGTCTTCGAGAAAAGCCCGTGCCTGCGCTGCGCGTTGCAGCATCAGCAGGCCGCGAGGGCTTACGCCGAGCGTCAGCCGTTCGGTGCGGCGCGTTTGCTCGACAATATCGATGGCGTAGTCGCGCAAACTGTCGTCGACGCGGACGAGTTCCACTGCGCGCTGCATCATTTCAACGTCGCCTGCGTCCATGACGGCGGTGACTTCCGACGGCGCATCCCGTCCGCCTGTGTGCTGCTGCATGATCTCCCGTTCGCTTTCACGTGAAGGGTACCCCATGCCGGTGCGCAGTAAGAACCGGTCGAGCTGAGATTCGGGCAGCGGGTACGTGCCGTGGTGCTCGATGGGGTTCTGCGTCGCAAGCACCATGAACGGTCGCGGCAGCTTATGCGTGCGGTTGTCCACCGTCACTTGCGCCTCGTTCATGGCTTCGAGCAGCGCCGACTGCGTCTTCGGCGTCGTGCGGTTGATTTCATCCGCGAGAACAATGTTTGCGAAAATCGGGCCTGGCTTGAAATCGAACTGCTGTTCGATCTGGTTGAACACGCTTGTGCCGACCACGTCCGAAGGCAGCAGGTCCGAAGTGAACTGGATGCGCTGGAACGAGCAGTGGAAGGAGTTCGCCAGAGCCTGCGCGAGCGTCGTCTTGCCCACGCCGGGGACGTCCTCGATCAGCAGGTGGCCCCTGGCCAGCAGTGCCACGATCGCGAGGTGGATGACTTCGTCCTTGCCGCGAATCACGCGGGCAATCGAGCTTTGCAACTGCGCGATCTGGTTGGCTGTGGCTGTGGTCATTGGTTGAAAATCCTTGGCGCTTCTGCTACAAACGAATCTCGCTTCATGGGCGATTAGCTCAGTGGTTAGAGCGCTCCCCTCACACGGGAGAGGTCCAAGGTTCAAGTCCTTGATCGCCCACCATTGTTTGCGGCCATACCCGGCGAAGGGAAGCGTGACTACGCCGACGGGAAAGGCCAACAGCTATTCTAAAGGAATCCTTCGTGGCCTCGACTCTCCGATTTCTTCAGTTTTTCTCATTAGGCACCTGGGTGGGCAGCATTCTCTACTTCAGTTTCGTGGTTACGCGGGGCGCGTTCGCCGTCTTGCCTAATAACGATCTGGCCGGGGCGCTCGTGGGCTACACGCTCACCAGATTGCATCTGATCGGGATCGTCGCGGGTTGCATCTATTTGCTCGCGACGGCTGCGGTCACGCGATCCATCGCAGCGCTCGCACATCCCGCGGCGTTACTTGTTTTTGTGATGATTGTCTGCACGGTGGCATCGCAATATGGAGTGATCGCGCGAATGGATGTCTTGCGCACGCAGATGGGTTCGGTGGCCGCCACGCCTGCAGGTAGTCAGCTGCGCGTCGCGTTCGATCGCCTGCATCAGTACTCGGTCTGGCTCGAAAGCGCCGTGCTTCTCTCCGGCCTCGTCGCCCTGTTCCTCACCGCGCGGCAGAAAAATCTGTGAATCCTATTTCCAAGCCAAGAAGCTTGACGGGCGACATGGATTGCGGTCTCATGCCATAAGCAGGTGTTCGACCAAACCTAAATGAATGTGTCTGCTAAGAAGAAGACAAATACCGACTTCGCCCTCAACGAGAGTGAAGGGCTGTCTCCTTACATCCCAAAGGAATTCGTAAGGATAGATAATCCACAAACGGCCATTCCCCGTATTGCCAAAGATCCGGATGCGATTCGGCTAATCGAAACGGCAGTTCAGCACGTTCCAACGACACATTCTCTACATTTGGGTGATGCAAGGAATATGAAAGCCCTTCAGCCAGAAAGCGTTCATCTAGTGCTCACGTCGCCTCCGTATTGGACTCTAAAAGAGTACCGCGATTCAAAAGGGCAATTGGGGCATGTTGAAGATTATGACCAATTTCTTGACGAGCTAGATAAAATCTGGGCGCAGTGTTTTCGGGCGCTTGTTCCGGGCGGCAGACTGATTTGCGTTGTCGGAGATGTCTGCCTATCACGTAGGGAAAATGGTGGTCGGCACACAGTTGTCCCTCTGCATTCCTCTATACAAGAACATTGTCGCAAACTTGGCTTCGATAACTTGGCTCCGATCATCTGGCATAAGATTGCGAACGCTGCATACGAGGTAGAAAATGGTTCCGGATTTCTAGGTAAGCCGTACGAGCCGAATGCTGTCATTAAGAATGACATCGAGTTCATCTTGATGGAGCGCAAACCGGGTGGATACCGAGCCCCTGACATTTCGACGAAAGTGTTAAGCGTGATTTCTGCAGAAAACCACAAGAAGTGGTTCCAGCAGATTTGGGCCGGGGTCACCGGTGCCTCCACGAAGCAACATCCCGCGCCCTATCCAATCGAATTGGCAGAAAGGCTCGTTCGGATGTTCAGTTTTGTCGGTGACACGGTGCTGGACCCCTTCATGGGAACAGGCACAACGACTGTCGCGGCCGCACAGTGGGGCAGAAATAGCATTGGGTTCGAGATTGATTCCCACTACTTTAAGTTAGCTCAGAAGCGGATTGCGGAAGATACATCTTCTCTATTCAGTGTGGCGACCGTCCTCTCTAACTTGGGAGAATAACCTCCAATATGCCACTGCATCCTGACCTCGAGAGAGACCTCCGGCTCGCAATCAAACATTTCTGGACAACTCGCAAGAAGCAGGCCAGAAAGCAGGGCAGTAAGACAGGTGCAAGAGACGCTGGGGCCCGAACTGCGGTGACCGGCGGGCGTCAAATGGACGGGTTCGTCCAAATGGTCAAGGACTATTTGTGCAAGAACGGCTTTCCAAAAGCGCAGGTTTTTTGCAATGAGGCAGTGGAGCTGCCGGGCTGGTATCGACCAGAGAAAAAGTGGGATTTGCTTGTGGTCGCAGACGGTCAACTTCTGGCAGGCATTGAATTCAAATCGCAGGTGGGTTCTTTCGGTAACAACTACAACAATCGAACCGAGGAAGCCATCGGAAGCGCAACCGACGTCTGGGCAGCCTATCGAGAGGGTGCGTTCAAGCCGTCCGTACGGCCATGGCTGGGTTATATGATGCTGTTGGAAGAAGCCCCTGGATCAATGCGGCCGGTGAAAGCGCGTGAACCACATTTCAAGGTCTTCCCTGAGTTTCAAGATGCCTCTTATAGTCGGCGGTACGAAATCTTGCTCACAAAACTGGTGCGCGAGAGGCTCTACGATTCAGCGTGCTTTCTCTTGTCGAACGCAGAAAAGGGAATGCACGGATATTTCCGCGAACCTGCCAGCGAACTCAGTTTCCAGAACTTCATTACATCTTTGCTCGCCCGTGCGCTTTCTGTTTCCAAGGCTGGAAACTCAAATTAAGAAGCTACTTTTTCGAACGTTTGAGTGGCTTCGCCTTCATCTCATCGGCGGCGCGCCACAGATACCAACTCGCGATGGAACGGTAGGGGCGCCAGCGCTCGCCGTGTTCAAGAATCAAGTGAGGTTTTGGGACGTCCTTGTGGCCGTAGACAAGCTGGAAACCTTTGCGGATTCCGTAGTCGTGAATCGGCAACACGTCCGGACGGCCGAGCCGCGACATCAGAAACATCTGCACGGACCACTCGCCGATTCCGCGCACCCTGGTAAACCGTTCGAGGATTTCCTCGTCGCTCATCCGGCGAATCTTGCCAAGCGGTGGGACCGTACCATCGAGCGTCTTCGCCGCCAGATCCTTCACGGCCGCTATTTTTTGCCGCGAAAGCCCGGCGCGCCGCAACTTCGTTTTGGATGCGCCCAGAATTTCTTCCGGAGTCGGAAAGCCGCCGGTGCCAAGGGCCTTCACGCGGCCAAAAACCACTTCCGCCGCCTTGCCGGCGATTTGTTGATAGACGATGGCCTGGAGCAGACTCGCGAACGGGTGTTGCGGTTTTCGTTTTTTTGTAGGGAAGCTTCCGACCCGGCGAATTATTCGCGCAAGCTTCCGGTCAGCGCGAGAAAGCTCTCGCATGACGAGCGCTGTGTCGACAGGGTAATGAGTCTTTGCCATAGCGAACTCCGGAGCTTAGGAGAACGGTGCAAGAGCGTCAAGAGTTGCGTAGAGGCTCAGTTTCCGAAAACCGCGTTCCTAAGGAACCATAAATGGCATTCTGGCAGCAGCGCACACCGCAACGCAGCACCGCGCAAATCGCCAGTTTGAACTCGATGAAGACGTCCCGGAAGGAGCGTCGACTAGTCAGGCAGATTCAGGCACGAGCGTGCCTTGGCGAAGTTCGAGCCTCAAGAGCTCTCAGGACCCGCTCCGGACTCATGGGAATGTCACGCACGCGCACCCCAGTCGCATCGAAGATTGCGTTCCCAATGGCCGCTGGAACAGGGACGAGCGCCGCCTCCCCGGCGCCAAGGAAACCCAACTCGGGCCGGTTGATCAGCACAATCTCAATTTCGGGGATGTCCTCGAACGTAATCGTGGGATAACTGTTCCAGTCGAGGTTCTTAACACCCCGCACATCAAATTGCACTTCCTCAAGTAGCGTTCGGCTCACTCCCTGGATGACGTTGCCCTCAATCTGGTTCTCCAAGCCATTGGGATTGACGATCAGACCGCAGTCGTGAGCCAGAATGACGCGCCTAACCGTCACTTTTCCGTTGGACTTGTCAACCTCGACTTCGGCGA
>JBGPXQ010000085.1:0-9032 GCA_041492805.1 Terriglobia bacterium
ATCCCCGCCAGGCCAAGCCAAAGAAAATCCCCCGGCCGTGGCGTCTTCGCGTCGAGCCGGAGCCACGCGGCCCACGCACGATTGAAAATCTTCGCAATTGTGCCCCCACGTGTGCGGAGGTTGTCCTCGACGCCAGTGCGGATGCGCTCCAGCAACGTGGGAACATTGAGAAAATAGTTGGGCCCGGCGCCGCGAATTTCGTCGGCAAGTTTTGTGAGGTCCGTGGAAAGCGTGAGGACGCTCTCGCGAGACAGGCAGGACAGCAGCAAAATCCACGACCCGGCGAAACAGAACGGCAGGTAGTGGAAGACGCGGTCCGGCACATCGCGCGGCCCCATCAGTTGATCGAGGCGCGCCGTGGTGCACGAAAGCATGTGGCCGAGGTTGCCCACCGTGAGCATGACGCCTTTGGCTTCGCCCGAAGTCCCCGATGTGTAAAGTATGGCGACGGCGTCCTGGGGCGCGAGGGGGACGGGCGGGGACAGCGAAGCGGGAGCAGGCGTCGCGAAAATCTCGTCAAACAACACGAGGCGTGGCGCATCCAGCCACGCGGCGGCAATGGAACCACGAAGAACTTCATCGCCGCAGCAGGTCAGGCCCGGTCCGGCGTCTCGCATCATCGCGACAAGTTCGGCGGGGGCCTGGCGGGCGTACAGTGGGACGGCGATGAGCCCTTCGGCGAGGATCGCGAGGTCGAGTGCGGCCCACCGGATGCTGTTCGGAGCGACCAGGGCACAGCGGTCACCCTTTGCCAGGCCTGAGGCGCGCAGAAACGCGCGCGCTGCCGCGATCTGTGCGAGCAATTCCGCCCTTGTTGCCGTCCGATCGCCTCCCTCGTGCGCCTCTGCCAAAACCACGTGGCCGGGGGCGTGATTCAATCGCGAGAAGATGTCCTCAAGTAAGTTCATTGCGGATTGAAAAGCCTAGTCGCCCGCCGCGGCGGCTGCTGCACCCTCGTAGGTTTCGACCAATCGCTCGAGGTTTCCACTCAGCGGCGGAAGGTATTCTTCCCAACTGTGCACGCCCGAGCGCACCGGGAATTCCGGATAGCGCTGGTGCACGGCTCGTTCGAGGAAGACTCCCATGCGGGCCATGGTTTTCAGATTGCGCACCACCGAGCGCGCAATGCCGTCGCGTATGGCGTCCGCGTCCGATGCGAGACGCTCCATGACGGTGATGAGTTTCGTTTCCAGGTCCGGATCATCCACAGTGAGCAGCAGGTGTTCGTGGCCGCGTTCCCGGAGCAGGTTGCGGATGCGCTCATCCATCGTTACTCCCGCCGAAGGCACCAGATCCGGCATGGATGTGACAATGGCGTGATAGCGTGACGAAACCAGCAGGCTGCAGCAGCGCAAAATGCTCACAAGCTCGTACATGTCGTACATCTCGGAGCTGAGGACCGGCGCGCCACCAACCTCTGGAGCCAATGCCTCGCAAGCCCGCGTATCCAGCCGCTCCATGGCAACCAGAATCAGAAAGACGCGGTGCTTGCTGCGAAAAGCATTTATCCCGCGTGCCAGCGCACCGAGATATTTTTTATACGCAGCGTCAACCGCGTGACCTGACTTATGAAAGTAAATTGTGCGGTAGTGGCTTTCCTTGTATGCGCCGAAGCAGGCATGCGCAACGAATTTGGGCGTTGACGGTTTCACCGGCCACCAGAATGGGTTAATCGGGCATAGCGCAACCACCGGCGTGCGGCCGTCCCATCCTGCGTCGGAGAGCGCCTTGCGGCCGTATTCGGGTGGATGCGGCTCAAAGGTCCATGCCGTATCGGTGCCGAGTTCGGCCGGCACGCCCAGTTTGCTCAGCACGGTCTGCGACTCCTCATTGCGTGTGAGGACGAGGGAACGGCGGCAATAACGTGCGCACATCTTTTCGAGTAGCGGGTCCATGTAGCCTGCTTCGGCCCCGTACCCGACCGAGAGTTTGTTTTCGGCAGACGCGATTCCGAGCGCGCCGATAAACATGGTGGTGAGCGCGTTCGCGAACTTGCTCTTGAACATCGATCCTTCACACGCGATCACGCCGTGCTGCCGCCGCACTTCGCGATACAGGAACGGCGGATAAATGTCCGGCAGGAACACCTGGCGTGCGTCGCCGAAATAGTTGCGGCTCCAATCCAAATTCTGAGACATCACGCTAAGCGCGAGATTTTCTTCGCCCAGAACCCGCCGCACCTGCCGCAGCATCTCCTCGACCCGCACGTCGGAACCTGTGTTGCGCGTGCCGTTATAGCCCGCAAAGAGCAGGTTCAGTTTTTCTCCCGGTTGCCACGAACGCCCCGCACCGAGCTTCCAGAGCACGCCGGACAACTCGATCAGCGAACTGGTCCAGGCCTGGAGGACAAGGTCCATCATGTTTGGAACCCTCCAGAGCGGCCCACGCCGGCCGTTGCGGCATCCTCCCGGACGGGGGCGGCAGAGGCGGGCCATTCCCGGTACGGATACGAGAAATGGCAATCACGGCTGAATCTCAGGAGCGGATAACAATATTTCGAAAACGGTTCCGGGGCGCGGCCCATTTCTGCCACGACGCGCGAGTTGTCGAACACGGTATCCCACACCAGATACGGCATGAAGACTTTCAGCAACGACGCGCTCCGGCCGAATTCTCCGCGATAACCGGACAGCCAATTCACGGTGGAAGAGAACGGGCGCTCGAGCCCGGGCCAATACAGCGGCTCCATTTTTCCGGCTGCTTGCGCAATTGCGCGCGTAAGCTGGCCGAAGGTTTCGGAGCCGGCGCCCGAGGAGAGGTGGTAGATCTCGTGCAGCGGATTCTGCTTCTGATGCAGCGCGACGACCGATTCCGCGACGTAATCCACAGGGACGATGTCGATCCGGTCGGCCGGGCGGAAGGGCAGGACAGGCAGTCCGGCGAGAAAGACGAACGCGCGGACCATATCGAATTGCGTCGTTTCGGCACGGCGGCTATCGCCCAGCACGATGCTCGGGCGGAAAACCGTGCGCGGCACTTCGGGAAGCAACTCCCGAACCATGTGCTCGCAGAATTTTTTTGTGCGCGCATACGGATCGTAGTCGGAGCGATCCCAGTCAATCGAGGCGTCCTCGGTGACGATTTCGTGGCTACGAGTTCCGGCCACGGCGACGGTCGAGACCTGGCTGAAGCGCCGCAGACCGTGCGCGTCCTGCGCGCGGCGAGCCAGTTGCGCGACTTCAAGCGTCCCGCGAAGGTTTACGTTGAGGCAACTCTTTTCGGACTTGCGGTTGAGCGATGCGGCGCAGTGAATGACCGACTCGGTTGTCCCGGCCAAACTTGAGTACTCGGCAGCGTCCAGGCCAAAACGCGGATCAGTGAGATCGCCTCGAAATACGGAGATGCGCCTTTTGAGAGCGTCCTGGAATTGAGGAAAATCCAGATGCAATTGCAGGGCGTGCCAAAGGCGCTCGTTTGCTTCGCGTTCCGTATGTGCGCGGACCAGCAGATTCAGGCGATCCGCATGACGATTGAGGAGAATCGCGGCGATGTGCGCGCCGATATAGCCGGTCGAACCGGTCAGAAAAATGGCCATGGATCAGGCTTGGGTCCCTGCGCCCGACGCTGCCCCCGCTTGCTCCGAGCCTTTTCGGCGCTCCGTCCCATTCCAAGCGGGCTGCGGAGATAAGACGCGGCGGGGACGCGATTCCGGCGTGCGTCCTTCAATGAGCGGATAAACCCACCGCCGCAAAGCCGGAATATGGATGTTAATCCAATATTCCCACCAGTCAATCGAGGAAGGATCATAACTGAAAGCCGCGCGTTCGTCCTCTGGAAGCGAAGCGGAAAGCAACTGGACGTTGTCCGCTTCGAACACCTGCTCGTTGTAAAGAATGAACGGTTCGTAAAGTTCGATGAGCTTCTCGACTCGGACGAGGTCGCGCTCCTGGCGAGCCAGCGGGGGACGCCTCATCTGGAGAGCCGAGGCGGCGCGGTTGATGCCCTGGACCACGGCTTTCTGCGCGGGAACAGAGAATATCTCGTAGCGCGATTTGGAGACGGGAATGGTGTCGAACTGCATCCGAATCCAGTGCTCCAATCCCTGTTGCGCGCGGTAGTGCTTGCGGTGCGCGAGGCCGGTCAGTTCGATCGAGCGGCCCATGTCGCAGGGATTGCTTGCGGACGTGGCGAGCTGGTAGATCGGCTCGTGGCGCCGCGCGATGACCGCCGCGGCGATCAAAGACATACCGCGGCAAACCATGTCGACCGGGATCACGTCGAGGCACTTGTGTTCGTTGGTCGGCAACTGGCGGAAATACGTGCCAAGCAGATAGGAAAGCGGAGCCGAAGTGTTGATTCCTTCATTCCAGCCACAAAAGGGATGGTCCGTTGAGGTCTCGACGATCGAAGGCCTCACGATAGCAATCGGCAATCCCGTGCCGTAGCGGACGATCAGCGATTCGGCAAGGGACTTCGTCAGCGTGTATGTGTTGGGCCAGCCGAGGCGCCGGGCGCGGCGCGTCCCGGCGCGCGTCAGGCGATTGCGCAGCCAGCGCAAGCGATTCTTTCGGAGGAGATTTTCGAGTTCTGGACCGGAAGGCTCTTCGCTGCCGCGATGTCTCCCAAGAGCTTGCCGGCGCAGCGCCGCTGTGATCTCCGCGCTTTCGGCGCGGGCTTCCGCACGCGCCACCACTTCGAGCAGGGATCGCCATTCGTGCTCGGCGTCAAAGCCGGGAATTGCCAGCGGTGTGTAATTCGCATGGATTTCCTCGGTAACCCGGCCGTCCTTCGCGCCCACAACGTAGCAAGTGGAGAGATGCAACAGACCGGCATGATCGGAGGACCGCAGGAAGTCCATCACATGAATCACCGGAGCGACATTGCTCGCGAGGGCGTCCCGAAGGTCCGGATTGAAATCCGTCAGCCCGGAGCTGTTGACGATCAGGTCCAGCGTGCGGGCCAGATGCGCGCCTATGTCAGGGGCCATGCCCAGCCCGGGTTGGCTCACGTCGCCCTCGACTACTTCGACGCGCCCAGCGACGAAGTCTGCAAACCGATCGCCTAGCTGCTCCTGCAGGCGGTCGAAAACCGGCGACTCCTCGATGATTTTCTCGAAGCGTTGCCGCGCAGTCGTTGTGCGCTGCCGGCGGACCAGGAGATAAATCTTACCGATCTGAGGGACTTCGCTCAAAAGCTGCGCCAGCCAGACTTTGCCGATAAAACCGCTCACTCCGACCAGCAGAACGTTCTTGCCTGTGAGAGTGCGGCGAACAGAAAGCGGTTCGATTTGCGCCTTCCGGTCGAATACAACCAGGGCACGTCGATTCGCAGCCTCGGGGCGCTCCGCAGGCAGGATCGCCTTCTCAAGTTGTTCCGGATGGGCAGTAAGTCCCAAGTGTCGCAGCAGGCGTTTTGTGGGCACGCTGCCGTCGGCGCCGCGCTCAAACGCCCATGCCAGGGGGCTGCGGGGGCGAATCACAGGATCGAGCAGGCGGCCTGTGGCGATCCCATCGCGAAATTCGAGCCGGTTGGAAACCAGATGTACGACACCGAGATGCCTTGCCAGCGGGCGCATGACATGCTCAAGGCCCTGGCTGACGAGCACGACATTGTCCGCGCCCCTGGCCTTGATGCATTCGCTCAGGCGCGCCACCCCCTCCGGTTTGAGCTGCTTTTTTAGAACGTATTCGAAATATTCCTCTCCCAGCAGGTCCAGGCGATCGCGCGTGACCCCGGCCAGAAGGGTGTGCAGCACGCGCGTGGCGAAAACACGGTGGCTGGCATACAAAATCGGCCGCGCCAGCGCCAGCAACAGCATCCCTCCCCGGCGCGCCCAGCGTCCTATGAAGGTGTGGGAGTTCCAGGTGAAATAAGCCACCGGCCGGATCGCGCCGAGGTCCGCCAGGCTCCCTTCCACCCGCCAAAAAGTCATTGCGCGGAGTTCCGGTGCACAGGGGACTGCTCGATTGCTCCCGGGAGCGGGGTGACCGTTGTTGGAGCCGTATTGGGAAGTCAAGTCACTCAAGGCTGAGTTCCAGTCGACAAGGATCAGAGAGAGATGCGCAGGTTTGGCCAGGACGAACCTAACATTCTTGAGCCCTGATTCGCAAGGGCTTGCGGTTGTTTGCGTGTAAAGCGGAAGCTGGTCCCCTTCGGGTGGAGTCTTACCCAGTATTCACACCGGGTTCATGTGTTCCTCAATGATCGGCCGCTAGATTACGTCACTCGATAGGGTCGTGGGCCTAAAGGAATTCAAAGGCAAGTAAGTGGAAAGCAGGCGTTCTGAGCTGCGCTCTCTTGCTGTCATCGGTGTCGGGTCTTCACGCCGGAGCGAATGATAAGCAGAACACATATGTGCCATGTAGACCTCTGCTATAGTGCTTAGAATCGGCCGCGAGGAGTCGCCGCGCACGCTCCAGAGGAAAAATGCCGCACCCGGGAATCGAGCATCTGTTGAGACTGCTGGACGAAGCCTACAGCCGAGCCGCATGGCACGGGCCTAACCTGCGTGGATCGATCCGCGGCCTCACGGCGCGCGAAGCTGCGCTGTCTCCCAGGGCCGGGCGGCACAACATTTGGGAAATTGTCATTCACGCTGCCTATTGGAAATACACTGTTAGGCGGCGACTGCTCGGAGAAAAGCGCGGCTCGTTTTCCCTTCAAGGGAGCAACTGGTTCGTCCGCCCCATTGATCGCAGCGAAAAGGCCTGGCGGGCTGATGTAGCCCTGCTTGATAGAGAACATCAACGGCTGAAGGCAGCCGTTTCAGCATTTCAACTGGAATACCTGGATCGTCCTGTGCAGGGAAGCAAGACCTTGGCGCGGCGGCTGATTGCCGGGATTGCGTTTCACGACGTCTATCACGCCGGGCAAATTCAATTGATCAAAAAACTGCTGAGGACAGGAAGCTCCCGCTAGACGCCCTGGCCATGGCGTTGCTGGCGTTCGGCCGCGCCGAGCATTTCCGCGTGCAGCCGCTCGCCAAACTCCTTGCAGCCCACGGTGGTGGTTCCGGGTCGGGCAATGTCCGGCGTGCGAATCCCCTGTGAGAACAGGCGGTCCACCGACGATTCGATCCAATCTGCTTCGCGCTTGAGGCCGAAACTTTCGCGGAGCATCATCGACGCGGAAAGAATCGTCCCGACCGGGCTGGCGACGTCTTTTCCGGCGAGCGACGGCGCCGAACCGTGAATCGGCTCGTACAGCGATGGCCCCGGCCCGCAACTCATGGAAGGGATCAGGCCGATCGAGCCGACCAGAGCTGCGCCGAGATCGCTCAAAATATCGCCGAACATGTTCGACGTCAGGATCACGTCAAATTGCGCGGGCGCGAGCACCAGTTGCATGGCAGCGTTGTCCACGTAGAGATGATCGAGTCTCACGCCGGGATGATCTGCCGCGAGGCGCGTCACCGTCCGCCGCCAGAGCTGAGATGTGGAAAGCACGTTCGCCTTGTCGATCGAGGCCAACCGCCCCGTGCGCGCTTCCGCCCGCGCGAATGCGTACTTGGCGATGCGCTCCACCTCTCCAGTTGTGTACACGGCCTCATCGGTAGCGCGTTCTCCGCTCGCGTCGGCCTCCACGCGGTGCTCGCCGAAATAAATATCCCCGGCCAGTTCACGGATGATGTCGATGTGGACATCGCGCGCGCGGTCCGCGCCCAACGGCGACAGGCTGCGGAGCGACGGGCGCAGATCAATCGGCCGGAGGTTGATGTACAGACCAAGTTCCTTGCGCAGCGCGAGCAGGCCGCTTTCCGGCCGCTTGCCGACGGGCAGCGCATCCCACTTGGGGCCTCCAACCGCTCCCAGCAGGATAGCGTCGGCGGCGCGGCACGCCGCGAGCGTCTCCACAGGCAGAGGCATTCCGGTCGAGTCGATGGCGCAGCCCCCAAAAGGGAGTTCAGCAAACTCAAACCGGTGGCCAAATTTGGACGCGCAGTCCTTGAGAACACGCACGGCGACACGCACGATTTCGGGGCCAATGCCGTCGCCCGGTAGCAGGACGATTTTCCTGTCGGGTGCGGGCTCTACTTTGAGCCCGCCAGAAATATGATTGGTCATCGTTGCGTCTCAGGCCGAGCCTGCAGGCTTCTCCGCGCCGGATATTCCTTCGTGAACCCGTTGCGCTCGTTCGTCATCGTGAAGCTGCCGTCTGGCCGGACGGACATCTTGATGTTGTGGCCGTGGTCGGTCTCGTTGAGATTCGCTAGAAATTGTTCAGGCGAATTGTGGTCCGCGCCGCCTGCCGCCGAGCGATGCAGCTGCCAGAAATCCTCGAGCCCGGGCGCTCCGCGGACGATTTGCCAGTACTCGGGCGAACCACCCTTCCTCTCGCCGTTGTTCATCAGGGCGACCCTTGCGCGGAGAGCGTGCACGAGTTGCGGCGCCCCCGAATGGGGGTCGCCATGCCGCGTTGTGTGAAATACGTCGAAGGTGCCGATCAGATTGTTCGGACAGGCCAGGGCGTGTTCTTGATTCCAAGTCAAGTCACCAAGGTCCAGGATTCTGAAGCTGCCATATCGGATGACGACCCCAATCGATTCAAAATTTTCCGGTGTGGCATCCTGATCTTTCAGTTTGGCATCGCGGCAGAGCGGGTTGGGTGTTCCCGCTGCCGGCGCTCCCTGCATGGGTTTGGTAATCAGCTCTCCTGCTGAGGACACGACCTGCACATCGAGACCGGCAATGGGAATCCTGTCGCCGGGTTTCGGCACGATGGTGTGAGCCCTCTCGCGCACGGGTTGATAGGAAATATACGGCGCGGCTCGGTTTGGCTGCATTTCCACCGTATAGGGGCCGTGATCGACGAAGTGTCTGATCGGAATCCGATTGGCCAGCTCGGCTGCGTTGCCCGCATGATCGCCGTGGTAGTGCGTGATGACCACGTAGTCGAGGACCGCAACATTCGCCTGTTTCAGAACGGCAGTGATACGGTCAGCGTCACGCATGAGCGGCGGAGCACCCGCCTCGACGGACGTAGTTGCTGCACCTTGATTGCCTGGGAATCCCGTGTCCACCAGCATCGATTGTCCGGAGGGCGACACAAACAGCGTGGCCTGCCCCCCTTCAGTGTCGATGAAATAGATGTCC
>JBGPXQ010000161.1:0-6175 GCA_041492805.1 Terriglobia bacterium
CAATTCCACCTGGTCCAGCGAATCCGCCCCCAGGTCGTCCACGAACGACGCCGTGGGCGTCACTTCCGCCTCATCCACGCCGAGCTGCTCGACGATAATCTGCTTAACGCGTTCTTCCACGCTCGCCATTCCAGTGTCCTCCGCGATTTGCTATCGCTTGCTGTGTCCCGCTTGCTGATGCTGCTCGGGTCGTGCGTCAAAACTCGTTCGGTAAAGCCCGCTTACTCAGATTCGCGACCGCCCGGCGCGGTTGCGGCCCCACTGCCCTAAAATTGCTCTCCCGGATAACCCGCCCATTCTAGTTACCTCGCCCCGCTAGGTCAACTTGGCAGCCGCTATCGGTGCAAGCAATCGAGCACTTCCTCAACAGCCATCGTCAATTCGACTTGGTTCAGCGAATCGCTGCTCTCTGCCATTGCTTGAACTGCGTCTTTGCTATTGCCCAAGCGTTTCGCGACTAACTGTCTTATCCGCGGCCAATCGGGAATGAATCTTAGTTCTTTGAATTCGCTCATTTCTAGCCCCACTTCAAGGAAAGCAGAACCGACTTCGTCATCTATGCCAAGTACATCCCGCCATTCACATCCAAAACGTGGCCGGTGATGTAGCCCGCCTCGTCGCTCGCCAAAAAGACGATTGCAGCTGCTACATCCCGCACTGAACCCATCCGCCCTAGCGGAATCCGCGTCTTCAATTCGTCCTTCACCTTGTCACCGAGCACATCCGTCATCGGCGTTTCGATGAATCCTGGCGCGACCGCATTCACGGTGATATTCCGCGAAGCAATCTCGATGGCGATCGCCTTGGTCAACCCAATCAGGCCCGCCTTGGCTGCAACGTAATTCGCCTGGCCGGCGTTTCCCATTTGCGCTACCACGGACGCAATGTTGATGATCCGCCCCGCGCGCGCCCGCATCATCGTCGGTAAGGCCTGCTGGATACATAGGTGCGCACCCGTCAAATTCGTTCGAATCACCGCGTCCCAATCATCGGCCTTCATGCGCATCGCGAGGCCGTCGCGCGTAATCGCCGCGTTGTTCACCAAAATGTCCAGCCGGCCGAATTTTTCCAGCACCTGCTTGAATCCCGCCTTCACCTGCTCCGCGTCGGCCACATCCATCTTCACGGCAAACGCTTCGCCACCCGCGGCCACAATATCCTTCACCAATGCCGCGAGCTTCTCTTCATTGCGCGCGGCAACGGCGACCTTTGCGCCCGCCTCCGCCAGCGCCAGCGCCGTGTCACGTCCAATGCCCTGCGACGCGCCGGTCACCAGCGCCACTTTGTCTTTCAAACTGAACATTCCGACTCAACCCTGTAGCTCACCCCTTCAGGGGTGAGGTTTTTTTGATGCGTTCGCACCACGCCTCCGCAGAGGAAAATCCTCAGGCGTAAAGGCCTGAGCTACAGCTTTGGTTCACGCCGCGTCCGACCGCGCCCCGGCAATTTTCTCCACGGTCGCCGCCAGGCTTTTTTCGTCTTCCACGTTTAGCGCCGCCACAGACCGCTCGATCTGCCGCAGCAAGCCTGTCAGCACGCGCCCCGGCCCGACTTCGACGAACGTGTTTACACCCTCATCGATCAGCAGCCGCACCGATTCTTCCCAGCGCACCGGCGCCGTGACCTGCCGGATCAGCGCCTCGCGGGCTTCGTCGCCGTGCTCGATGGTGTCCGCATCCACGTTGGTCACCAGCGGCACCCGCAAATTCGAAAACTCCGTACCCCGCAAATCCTTTTCCAGCTTTTCCTGCGCGGGTATCATCAGCGCCGAATGGAACGGCGCCGACACCGCCAGAATCACGGCGCGCTTGGCCCCGGCCTGCGAAGCCAGCTCCACGGCGCGCTTGATCGCGCTGGCATGCCCGGAGATCACCGTCTGGTCCTGCGAATTCAAGTTCGCCGCCGAGCAAACTTCGCTTCCTGCCGCGCGCTTGCAAACATCGGCGACCACCGCCGACGACAATCCCATAATTGCGGCCATCGCGCCGATCCCCGCGGGAACCGCTTCCTGCATATACGATCCGCGCTTGCGCATCAGCTGTACCGCATCCGCAAACTTCAGCGCGCCCGCCGCCACCAGCGCCGAATACTCGCCCAGGCTGTGCCCCGCCACAAAGTCCGGCGTCAAACCCTTCTCCGCCAGCACGCGATACACCGCCACCGAACACGTCAGAATAGCCGGTTGCGTGTTGGCCGTGAGTTTGAGTTCTTCTTCGGTGCCTTCAAAACATATCTTCGAAATCGAAAAGCCCAGCGCCTTGTCCGCTTCGTCGAAAACCGCCTTCGCCGCCGGATACTTTTCCGCCAGCTCTTTCCCCATACCCGGGTATTGCGACGCTTGTCCCGGAAACATGAATGCGACTTTGCCCATCGTTAGTTCCTATCTTGCGCCATCACGCGAGGACCGCGGCGGCGGAGAGCTCCTGTTCGATTTTCTCGTTCATGTGCGCGCGGGCGAGTCCCGCAGCCACGCGTATGGCGTTTTTCACGGCGTTGGCATTCGACCGTCCATGCCCGATCACGCAAACCCCGCGCACACCCAACAGCGGCGCGCCGCCGTACTCCGTGTAATCAATCGTCTTTCTCAGCGCCTTGAAGGCGCCTTTCGAAAGCATTCCCCCTACCTGCGAAACCAGCGAACTGTTCATCGACTTCCGCAGCAACCCGAAAATCTGAAATGCCAGGCCTTCGCAAATCTTCAGCGCGATGTTGCCCACGAATCCATCGCACACGATCACATCCAGGTTACCGGAAAACAGATCCCCGCCTTCGACATTGCCGACAAAATGTACCGGACTCTTCTTCAGCCGCGCATAAACCTCGCGCGTGAGTTCGTTGCCCTTGATCTCTTCTTCTCCTACGGAGAGCAATCCCACGCGTGGGCGCTTGCTCCCAAACGTCGCGCGGTAGTAGACCTCGCCCATCACCGCGAACTGCACGAGATGCTCGGGTTTCGAATCGACGTTTGCGCCCACATCCAGCAGCACGGAAACGCCGCCCTTGGCATTCGGAAACGGCGCTGCCAGCGCCACGCGATCCACCGACTCCAGCGTTCCCAGCAGAAATCTCGCCACGGTCATCACCGCGCCGGTATTTCCCGCGCTGACCATCCCATCGGCCTTCGCCTCGCGCACCAGCCGCGCCGCCACGTGAACCGAACTGTCCTTCTTTCGCCGGAATGCCTGCGCGGGATGATCGTTCATGGTGATCACTTCGCTTGCCGGCACGATCTCGATCGGCAGGTTCGGGGAAGCGTGTCTCGCCAGCTCCGCGCGCACCACGTTCGGCTGTCCCACGAGCAAAACGCGCACGCCGAACTCCCGTGCGGCCAGCACACTGCCTTCGACCTCGGGGCGGGGCGCGTGGTCTCCGCCCATGGCGTCAACGGCGATAGTGATCATGGGATTTTTGCCCGCGGCTAAGAGAGAAAAACTTTACGCCGACGCTTTCACAGCCTTGCCCTTGTAATAACCACAGTGCGGGCAAGCCTGATGCGGCTGCTTCATTTCGTGGCAGTTCGGACACTTCCCGAGCGCGGGCTTCGACAAAAAGTCGTTGGCCCGCCTCGTGCTGGTCCGTCTCTTCGAATGCCGTCGTTTTGGGTTAGGCATAGTAATACTCCTCGGTCCCGCCGCATTGGGCGGATTGTATAGGGCTTGTTCGCCCGGGAAAACTATTGTTTCTTCAGCCAGTCCTGCTTGAGGCGCGCGAGAGGGGCCATTCGCGGGTCCGTCGCGTGGGTCTCACAGCGGCACTCTTCGTGGTTCAGGTTCGCGCCGCAATTCGGGCACAGCCCCCGGCAGTCGCTCTGGCAAATCACCTTCAACGGCAGCGCCAGCAGCACCTGCTCCTTGACTACGTCCGCCAGGAAGAGTCCTGCTCCAACGTAGAATCCAATCTCCGTATCGTCGTCTTTCAGCTGGTCGATGGTCGGCTTCTCAGCCTTTGGCAGCGGCGCGTAAAAAAGATCGAAGGCGCGGCTGACGTCTTCCACCACCGGCTCCAGGCACCGCGCACACACCAGTTCGATCTTCGTTTCGAGGTTGCCCTCGATCCGAATCTGCCCTTCCAGCAGCTCTGCCGTGGCCGTTACTTCCAGCGGCTCGATCTGCTTGATCTCCGCCGAATGAAAATCGATGCTGCCCGGAGCATACGCCTTCCGGATGCGCAGCTTGCGGACGGCTAATTCCTTAACGTCAAGGAACATCTCTTCAGCGCCTCCGGCGCGTACGCTCATGCTTTACCATTATTGAGTCGCCCCTCCGCCAAGTCAAGGAAACGCCCCTTCCGCCTTCCCGTTCTTGCACCCACTTCGTCACCATCCCTGCCTAGTACCTGCCTCCACCTTCATGTCCGCCGTCTACTCCTTATCTACGTCTCCTCCTGTTTCTCAATGTTCATGCGACGTTACTTGACAGCCATAGGTCCGTCTTCCGTGGGGTTGGGATTAGGTCAGACTGGTAAGGCAATCGCTCGCTGAGCTCCCTTGTTGCCCAAGAACCTTCCTTAGAATCCAAGAGCAAAACCTTCTTTGTCTCTAAAGATGTATGGATGGAGGGATGCGGAAGGGATGTGTGTGGATATGTATAGTATTTAGGGACCAGATCGCGCCTGCGCTCGTACCTATTGAACCCAGTTATTCAGTTTTCCGGAAACCCTGCTGGAAGCGCGTTTGTAAGTCGTTGATCCTGCGTCTATCCGGAAACGGGCCTTCGCCATTCCGAAAACAGATGTTTTTGAAGCACCCGCCATGGTTACGGTATGCTGATCGACAGGTCGCAAGCCGCTAAGAGCTTTCCGCGACCACGCGTTGGTCTTGCTCTCCCAGACCTTCTACCCCCAAGCGCATCCGATTGCCGGGCTTTAAGTAAACCGGAGGCTTATGGCCCATTCCCACTCCGGGCGGGGTCCCCGTCGAGATGACGTCACCCGGATGCAGGCTCATGAAGCGACTCAGGTAGCCGACCAGAAATGCAACCCCGAAAATCATTGTCTGCGTCGAACCATTCTGAACGCGTCTGCCATCCACTTCGAGCCACAACTTCAGATTCTGAGGATCGGGAATCTCATCCCTGGTAACGAGCCAGGGACCGATCGGACCAAAAGTATCGGCGCTCTTGCCCTTCACCCACTGGCCGGAACTCTCCAATTGAAATGCGCGTTCGGAGAGGTCGTTGATTGCGCAGTAGCCGGCCACATGGGACATGGACTGAGCTTCCGTCACATACTTTGCTGGCTGGCCGATGATTACGCCCAATTCAACTTCCCAGTCGGTTTTCGTGCCGCCTCTCGGAATGACAACATCGTCGTCTGGCCCACAAATAGCAGAAGTAGCCTTCATAAACACGACGGGTTCGCTTGGCACTTTCATTCCAGCTTCGGCAGCGTGATCCGAATAGTTGAGCCCAATACAGATGAACTTACCGACCCGGCCAACACAAGGTCCCAGCCTTGGCTTGCCTGGCACGAGCGGCAATCTTGCGATGTCAATGCCTTTCAAGCGCGCGAGCGCCTCGGGCAGCAGCGACTCACCGGCTATATCTTCGACAATTCCGGCGAGGCTGCGAATATGACCGTCGGCAGCGAGTAAGCCGGGATTCTCTTCACCAGACTTTCCGTAACGAATCAGCTTCATGATCTTGAGCTACGAGCGGCATTTCAAACTGATGGTGAAAAGCGCATCCCTATTTCGCGGAAATCCCATTGTCGTGACTTGTTCTCGCCCATGCCGAGAATCCGTTTTCCCGGAATAGGAGCCGACCGCAAAGCGCGCTACTCTCCAAACATGTACGAGCGCACATGGAGAAGATGTGTTCGCAACATCGAATGCGCTTCAGAATGATCGCGATTGTTAAGTGCTGACACGATGGCCTGATGTTCAGCGTGAAGTCTTGCTTTTCGCTCCGGAGTCATGCTGCGCGCCTTCAAAATACCCCACTGGGCCTGTTGGCGTACTTTGGCGAGCGAGCGTGACATGCAGATCGCGGCTTGATTGTGCGTCGCTACGGCGATGGCGTCGTGCAGCGCCGCATCCCATCGTTCAAATTCGAAAAGGCTCGACGATGATTCACCGTGTATCAGGCATTCGGCCATGCGATCCAGGTCCGCCTTGGTGGCTCGCGCCACGACCAGTGGAACAAGGCCGGGTTCGAAAATCAATCGGCACTCAATGACG
>JBGPXQ010000106.1:0-8239 GCA_041492805.1 Terriglobia bacterium
GTGAAATTCGCGTTTTACTCCGACGGCCTCTCCGGGCCCAAGGACGCGCTGAAGAACGTGAAAAAGGCGATTGACGCGGGACTCGCTCCAGACGCCGCGCTGCGCGCCCTCACACTTTCTCCCGCGGAGATTTTCGGCGTGGCCGACCGCATGGGCAGCATCGAGACCGGGAAAATCGCCAACCTGGTGGTCACCGACGGCGACATCTTCGAAGAGAAAACCAAAATCAAAATGGTCTTTGTGGACGGCAACAAGTTCGAGGTCCGCGAGGCGGAGAAACCCAAAGACGCGCCCAAGGGTGACATGAGCGGGAAATGGACCATCGCGTTTAGCACTCCAGAGGGCCCGCAGCAGGCCACCGCCGACCTGACCATGGCTTCCGGAGGCACGCTGACCGGCACGGTGGTCCATCCCCACGGCACCTCGACGCTCTTGAGCGGCTACCTGAGCGGCAATTCGTTCAGCTTTGTAATCAGCGTGGACATAGGTGACGGGCCGCAGGAAGTGACCTTCAGCGGGACGCTCGAGAGCAACAACCTCAAGGGAAATATAAACACAACCGGATTCTCGACGGAGTTCACGGCCACGCGGCCCGGATTTGGGCGCGCGACCACCGCGGGCGGGGAGTAGGGGGAGCGAGATGAAGACGCTAATTGACATGACCAGGACGATTCTCCGCTGCTCCACCTTCTTCGCGCTGCTGGCGCTCTTCGCCGTTGCTCCGGCGATGGCGCAGGATTCCGGCGTCACCGTGATCCAGAACGCCACGGTGATGACCATCACCAAAGGCATCATCGAGAAGGGATCGGTGCTTATTCGCAACGGCAAGATTGTCCAGGTGGGCACGGACATCAAAGTGCCCGCTGGCGCAACGGTGATTGACGGCACGGGGATGTACCTGACGCCCGGCATCATCGATTGCCACTCGCACATCGCCGTCGAGGGCAGCGTCAATGAGGGTAGCCTGGCCGTTTCTTCCATGGCGGCGATTGCCGACGCGCTCGACCCGGAGGACATCGACATTTACCGCGATCTGGCCGGCGGCGTGACCTCGGCAAACATCCTCCACGGCAGCGCCAACCCTATCGGCGGACTCAACCAGGTGATCAAGCTGCGCTGGGGCAAGGACGCCCGCGGCCTGATGTTCGAGGGCGCGCCTCCGGGGATCAAGTTCGCCCTGGGCGAAAACCCCAAGCACTCGAACTTCGGCGCGCGCTCCGGCCCCGGCCGCCGCTATCCGGCCACGCGCATGGGCGTGATGGACGTGATCCGGCAGGCGTTCGTGGACGCGCGCGAATACCAGAAGCGCTGGCAGGAATACAACAAGCGCATCTCCGCGGGCGAGAAGAACGCGATTCCCCCGGCACGCGACGTCAAACTCGAACCGCTGGTCGAAGTGCTGGAGGGCAAGCGCCTGGTCCATTCGCACGCCTACCGCGCCGACGAAATCCTGCAATTGATCCGCCTGGCCGAGGAGTTCGGCTTCAAGATCAAAACTTTCCAGCACGTGCTGGAGGGCTACCGCGTGGCCGATGAGATGGCCAAGCACGGCGTGGGCGGTTCGACGTTTTCCGATTGGTGGGCATATAAGATGGAGGCCTACGAGGCCATCCCATACAACGCGGCGCTGATGGCCGAGCGCGGCGTGATCGTCTCCGTGAACTCCGACAGCGCCGAAGAGGCGCGGCACCTCAACCAGGAAGCGGCCAAGTCCATCAAGTGGGGCGGGATGTCGGATGTCGAGGCATTCAAGATGGTGACCATCAATCCGGCCATGCAGCTCGGCATCGAGAAGCGCGTCGGCTCGATTGAAGTGGGCAAAGACGCCGACCTGGTGCTCTTCAACAAGTATCCACTCAGCGTGTACGCCGTGCCGCAGAAAGTGCTGATCGACGGCGTGGTGTACTTTGACCGCGAAAAGGACATCGTCCAGCGCGGCGAACGCGACAAAGAACGCAAGGCGCTGGCGGAAAAAGAAAAGAAGGCCGCGGAGAAGAGCAAGAAGGACGAGGCCAAGAAAGACGAGCCAAAGAAAGACGAGCCAAAGAAAGAAGAAACCAAAAAGCCGGAAGGCAAGAAAGAAGAAGAAAAGAAACCGGAACCCCCCAAGCCGCCGCAGAGCGGTGACCAGGAAGCAGGGAGGCAGCAATGATTCGGCGACACACGGCGATCCTCACGCTCTGCCTGGCCCTGGCCGCGGTGCTGCTGCCCGGGGCGCTCACCTCGCAGAACAAACCTGCGGCGACGACTTACGCCATCCAGGGCGCGCGCATCTACACGCTGGCCGGCGCGCCGATTGAGAAGGGCACCATCGTAATCCGCGACGGCAAGATTGTAGCCGTCGGCGCGGATGTCACCGTGCCGCCCGGCGCCGAAGTGATGGACGCCAGCGGGCTGGAGGTGTATCCGGGATTTTTCGACTCGATGGGCCAGCTCGGCCTGAATGAAGTGTCCGCGGTTTCCGCGACGGTGGACACCACGGAGCTCGGCGAGTACAACCCGCAGCTTGTGGCTTTCTCCGCGGTGCACCCGGCCAGCGAGTTGATCCCCGTGGCGCGGGCCAGCGGCGTCACCCATGCGAACGCAACGCCCGGACCGGGCGGACTTGACGGCGGCGGTGGTGGCGGGACGATCACCGGCCAGGCCACGGCGATTCACCTGGCCGGCTGGACGGTCGAAGAGATGCTCATCAAGCGCTCGGTGGGCCTGATCGTCCACTGGCCGGTAATCCAGACGCGGTCGTTCGACTTCACCACGTTCAGCACCAAGGAGCGGCCGTTCACCGAGGTGAAGAAAGAGCAGGAGAAGAAAGTTGTCGAGCTGGGGGAGTTGTTCGACCGCGCGCGGCACTACCAGCAGGCGGTGGAGAAAGGATCGAGCCAGCCGTTTGAGCGCGACCTCAAGCTGGAGGCGCTGATCCCCGTGCTGCGCGGCGAGCTGCCGGTGGTGATCCTCGCCGATCGCCCGCGCGAGATCAAAAGCGCCGTGGAGTTCTGCGAGAAGCAGAAGGTGCGCATGGTCCTGGCCGGCGGCGCGGAGTCCTACAAAGTGAAGGACCTGCTGCGGCTGAAAAAAATCCCCGTCATCCTCGGCCCCACGCTGGAGCTGCCCCCCAACGAGGACGACCCCTACGACCGTTCGTTTACGCTGCCGGCCGAGCTGCACGCGGCGGGCATCCAGTTCGCCATCGCCTCGTTCGATTCGTCGTTTTCGCGCCGGCTGCCCTACCAGGCGGGCAACGCGGTGGCCTACGGACTTCCTCACGACGAGGGCTTGAAGGCCATCACGCTGTACCCCGCGCAGATCTTCGGGCTCGACAAGCAGCTGGGGACCATCGAGGCGGGGAAAATCGCCAACCTCATCGTGACCACCGGCGACCCGCTGGAAATTCGCAGCGAGGTGCGCTTCCTGTTTATCAACGGGCGGCCGACCTCGACCGACAACAAACACAAACAGCTTTACGAAAAATATCGCCGGCGGCCGTAGGTTTGGAGCTCGTGGCAGGGAGAGAAGGGCAGTGGCGAGTGAAGAGTGGCTAGTGGAAAGTGGCGAGTGGCCCCACGACTCCGCTCGGGACAGGCGAGTGGCCCGTCTCAGAGACTCAAGGTAAACGAGTGGCCGGCGAGGAAGAGGATTGGGGAGGATGGGCGGGGGAGTTACGAGAGAGCCTTTGCTGTGCTGCGCAAATCCCATACGATTGAGTTTTCGAGGTAGAATTAGGGTCATGAGCCGACAAGCAGCTGAACTCCTGAAGAAGGCACTTACCCTCCCCGTGACGGAACGCGCCGAACTGGCGGGTTCGCTCATCGAGAGTCTGGATAAAACAGAAGATGAATCGGTCGCAGCCGCCTGGGACGAAGAGGTCGCCCGACGCATGGAGCAGCTCGATTCCGGAAAGGTCAAGCAAGTTCCCCTCGAACAAGCCAGGCGGCGGCTCTCTTCAGCGGTCGAATGACAGCGAGGGAACTCTCCTTTCATCCCGCGGCGATTGAAGAGGCCGAGGCAGCCGCGCGTTGGTATCGCCAGCGGAGTCCGCGGGCTGCAATTCGATTCGTCGATGAAATTAACCAGGTGGTCCAGAGGATTCTCGAATCCCCGCAACGCTGGCCGCGTGGACCACGCGGCACCCGCAAGGCCAAGCTTCCCTGTTTTCCGTTCATCGTGATCTATCGCGAGGCGGATGACACAATCCAAATCCTGGCCGTGGCACATGGCCGGCGCCGTCCAGGTTATTGGAGAACCAGGCTGTAAACTGGGTTTCGCCGTTTCTGCAAGCGAAGACCATCCGGGAAATGGTCTGAGGTTAAGAGATTCGGTTGTGCTTCGCGCATCGAGGGGCTTCGGATGAGGATTTAATTCGCGAAAGTTCTCGCTGGTCTTGGGTACTCCCCCCTCCCCCTGTTTTTCGTAAGAGTGGCTTCCAAAGGAGTTAGAGTGCCGGTGTTCGTAAGAGTGGCCAATAAAAGACTTAAAGCCTCGCAATGTGAGTGAGTTGCCAGTTGTTTCGTAAGAATGGCAACTACAGGAGTTACAGGCGCGATTTGGGTAAGAGTGGATTCTAAAGGGGATAGACTTGATTTTCCAAAGGCGAGAAAATCGGAGAGGATCTCTGAAAGCTTTCTGTGCGCGGCCAAGGGCAGTCATCCAAGGGTATAGTACTATATAAGTAATAGAATGTCAAGGGGGGAATGGGGAGTAGTATCCAGGATCAGCAAAATCTTGCGTTTGCGGCTTCTCCACGTCTTCCCACCCTCGCCGCAGCGAGGATGGGCCACCCGGCCCTACTATTTCTTCAACTCTGCGATTAACTGGGCGACTTTTGAATCCGGACTGACTGGCTCGATCATGACGATGTGGTGGGCATTCAGAATCATGTGATCGGGGCTGTGCCATTCCTTTCCCCTTTTCAATAATACGTTGGCCACCTCTTTGGTGCCCGGATTGACACCGGACTGAACATAGTAGACGTCCCTAAGCACCGGGTATGGACTATCAGCTTGTTCCAGGCGCCCAAAGTAGACTTGGCCAGTGTCCAACAAAACTGCCTGGTATGGCGTTGTTAGGTTGATATGTCCGGTTCTCGGGAAAATGTTGAGAGCGACGAGTGCAGCCAGTAGGATTACAACGAATACGACTAAGACGTTGGTGACGGCACTGCCTCGACTATTCAAGCAGACCTCATGTTCGCGAAGGGGCCTTTTTCGACCGACGAAATGCGGCAAGGCCCACAAGCCCTGTCGTCAGCAAGATCAGACTACCCGGCTCGGGAGTTTGTGCCACAGACAGGGTCAGGTCATTCGGATTGTAATTCAAGACGAACATCAGACCGGGGCCAAAATTAAGGCCCTGGACACTGCTGAATGTGCCCGTCGAAGAGCCGTAATCCATGATCGTGAATGTCTGGCCGATTTGAGGCGTAAAGCCATTGGTCAAGACGAGAATAAGGATTCCGTTGAGCATGGCATTCTGGCTGACCTGCAACTGGCTGTACTGTGTGCCTGCGGCAAGTCCGCCGATCCCATCGAGGAACGAACCATATCGGGTCTGCGAATAATTGCCGGTAACACTAAGCATGCTGGGTGTCAGGCTGAGATTCAGCTGGCCATTCATGAGCACATTTCCGATAATATTCCCTCCACCTGAAAGTGTCCCGCCCTTGATGAATACGCTGCCACTTGTAGTCTGCAGAGTTCCGTCCACCTGGGTGCTACCTCGAGTTTGAATATAATCGCCAGCAGTCACCAAAGTCTTGCTGAACAGTCCGATGGCAACAGAGCCGGAGTTGTTCACGCCCCCCAGATACGCAATGCCACCGTTAAGGACGTTGAGGGAGCCGCTATTCTGAAAACCTCCAGTTACTAAGAGGGAGCCTCCCCCACCCCCTGACCCGATGTCAATCCGTCCCTGATTGCTCCAATCTCCAAAAGCAGAAAGCCCTCCACCAGCGTAAACCTCGATATATCCGCTCGGCAGGTTGTTGAGTGTCCCTCCATTCACGTAGATATTTCTGTGTGCGAAATCGAGGTGCCCAGCGTTATTGAGAGTTCCGGCTGTGATGTTCAGGGAGCCTCCGTCCAAAGATCGGATTAAACCTCCTTGGAAATTGTTTACCGTCCCACCGGAGACTGTGAGTCCGCCTAAGACTAGGTAAACGCTGCCCGTGTTGTTCAAGATTCCTCCAGGCAAGACCTCAGTAGGGCTACCGACATTAAACGCCCCCGAATTGTTAATGGCACCCTCGATAGTAAAAAGACCTCCGAAGTTGTCAAAGTTGCCTGCATTGTTAACCGTTGCACCGTTTAAAACATGCGTTGTGTCCACGCCCGCGGCGAAAAGTGTGCCCCCAGGGTCGATGGTGAGTTGGCCTCCCACATTGAGGAACGACGTGTAGGGCGCTGTGGTGGCAAAAATCCTAAGGTCATTACCGTTCGTAATTCTTAAGGAGTCGCCAGAATCGATTGTCAGCCCGGCTATTCTCGCGTTCATGACATCAAACGTGACGCTTGAGTTGGCGGGGTTTCCGCCGTCGATAGACACGAAATCGTCCGCGACGCTGGTGGCAGGGATTCCAATAGGGGACCACTGGCTTGCGCTGCTCCAATTCCCTGTCCCTCCATTCCATACGAAGCTGGTTGCCATAGCAGTGGTGCAGGACCAATGAATCAGTAAGCCAAGAAGGAGTGTTCTGGTGAGACTGTTTTTGATGATGCGCTTCATGGTCGCCTCGCTGAAATAGCGGCTTGGACCTCGCGCGACAATTTCCGTGGACCCGAGTATGCGGCCCGACTATAAAAATTGTCAATATGCAATGATTTGTAACATGGACGGTGATGGATGGCGCGGTCGGTACTAGTCAGAATCTAGTACTAGACAGTGTGACCGAGGGTGAGGGAGAGAGTGTTCTGCAATGAGGGACGGGAGGTCCAGGCTTTTGGGGTGCCCGAACCTTTCGAGTCGATTCTGGCGGAATGGCTGGCGCTGTTCCTGCAGGCGAAGACGATTGGGGAGAAAGGGAGATGGTATTGGACAGTGGGCAGTGGTCAGTTCGCAGTTATTAGTTGTCAGTTGTCGGTAGCATCCCGGTGGGCCAAGAATTCCCGGGATTAAAGCACTCGGGACCTCCCGCCCTTTGCTCCGCAAAGATCGGGGCACCCGGCCCGCTACCCGCCCGCTCAAAAAGGGTGCTCCACCTTTCTTTTAACTTAGCATTTGATCCGCGTACTTGTGAATTTCGTCGACCATATTCTGGAACTGCTCTTTCGTGATCTCGATGCCGTCACCCCGCTTGAACCAAACGAGGATAGTACACGTCTCCACATCGGATGTCGCCACGCCGAGATTATGAATGATCGCATTTCTCAGCTTGCGGAGGTCGCCGAAAACAGGCGCCCTAATCTCGTCTTCGGGCAGTCCAACGGCAGACGCGATGCGCCCGCGGAAGTAGCCTTCCCAATATTGGTAGATGGTAATGACGCAGGCGCTGGCCAGAAAGATGTGGTTTCGACCTCGTTCTTTGTTCCGCGCCTTAAGCTCGCCCTGAGTCGTGAGGTGCTGAACCGTGGCGTCGGGGGCATTAGGGTCTCCCTTTCCGTAGATGAATTGTAACGAGTCCAGATGCTCTTGAGTCGCGAGGTGAGGCTCAGTCACACTGAGCCGCTTCAACGCCTCCGTCTGCGATCTCAAGACGAACTCACCCAGTTGATGGAATCCGGTGGTCCCGTCAAGATAGACGCCATAGATAGCATCTACAGTGGCTCGGAGTTCGTTGCACACTAGCTCCAATGCTGTCGTCTTCATAATGCGGGCCGCCCCGAATCTGATCTGTTTCGCTCGGGCAGGCTCCCCATCTGCCACTCTATCCCGATAATAGTCCTTCGATTTGGCCGATCTCCAGATTGAACTCCTCGCATAAAATAGCTTTTTCTTCAGAGGTCAGGAGTTCATTTTCGTCTTCAACTTGATCGGGGGCGTCTTGTCCAAGGAGTTCGGCAGCCTGATGTAATGTTGCCAGCAGGACCGGTAATTTTTCGACGCCTAAGGCGAGTCCCTTCTTGCTTGGGTGCCAGTTAATACCGCCGTCCGGGGTCCAAAACACGCGCATGTCAAAAATGTCACGCCCGTGGAATTCTTTGATGGCGACTCTGACCTAATGGAATGGACCCATCCCGGTTCCTGCGGCGAGCGAATCGTTGCTATGCTCGTCGGCGGTCCGAGGAGGGACATCCATGAGCATTACAAC
>JBGPXQ010000227.1:0-4447 GCA_041492805.1 Terriglobia bacterium
ACGGGAGGGGCGGTGTCGAATAGTCGAGTGCGGGTGGGAATTCTGGGCGCAACCGGAATGGTCGGCCAGCGTTTCGTCCAGTTGCTGGCAAACCATCCCGATTTTGTGGTGACGGCGCTGGCGGCGTCGGATCGTTCGCAGGGGAAGCTGTATGGCGAAGCCTGTACGTGGCGGCTGGCCGGCGACATGCCCGCCTTCGTGAAGTCGATGGTGGTCCAGTCGCCTCAGCCGCCTTTAGATTGCGATGTGGTGCTCTCCAGCTTGCCCTCCGAAGTTGCGCGGGCCGCAGAGGAAAGTTTCGCGCGCGCCGGATATCCTGTGATCAGCAACGCTTCCTCTTTCCGCATGGACGCCGACGTTCCCCTCCTGATTCCCGAAATTAATGCGGACCATCTGGATGTGCTCGCGCGGCAGCGCAAAGAGCGGGGTTTCGGCGACGGCTACATCGTCACGAATCCGAATTGCTCGACGATCATCATGGCGCTGGCGCTGGCGCCGCTGCACGCGCGATTTGGCATCGAGGCAGTCGTCGCAACGACGCTGCAAGCGATTTCGGGCGCCGGATATCCGGGCGTGCCATCTCTCGACGTGGTTGACAATGTGCTTCCCTTCATCGACGGAGAAGAATCGAAGATGGAGTGCGAAACGCAAAAAATCCTTGGGCGTCTCGGGCAAAACGCATTCGAGAACGCTCCGTTCGCGGTGAGCGCGCAATGTCATCGCGTGAACGTCGCCGACGGGCACATGGTGGCGGTACGCGTGAAGCTGGCGAAGCGCGCGGGCATCGAAGACGTCCGCGAAGCGCTCTCCACATACCGCTCCGTTCCGCAGGAACTGCGGCTGCACACCGCTCCGGAGCATCCCATCATCGTGCGAACTGAGAACGACCGGCCGCAGCCGCGCATGGACCGCGATGCGGGCGGGGGCATGAGCGTGACAGTCGGGCGGTTGTTCCCTGACAGCGTGCTCGACTACCGCTTTGTTGTGCTCGGACACAACACGATTCGCGGCGCGGCCGGAGCGGCGATTCTAAACGCCGAGTTGCTGCAGGCTCGCGGGCTGCTCGCCGCAAAATCGGCGCGGGAAAAAGCTAGGGCCACAGCCGAGGTGCGAGTGCGATGAGCCGTCCGATCCAGGTGATGAAGTTCGGAGGCACGTCGGTCGGTGACGCCGCGCGAATCCGGAGCGCGGCCAGCATTGCAGCGGAAGCTTCGAAGCAACATTCCGTCGTCGTCGTGGTTTCCGCGATGTCGGGGGTGACGAATACCCTCATCGCCGCGGCGGGAAAATCCGCGGCTGGCGATGAAGCCGCCGCAGAAGCGCTCACCAAGTCGCTCAGAACCAAACACCGGGAAACCATCGAGACGCTGATTCCAGACGGTGAAAAACGGCAAGTGCTGCTCGCCGAAGTAGAAGCGGTGATCGACCGGGCAGCAAACTACTGCCGGGGATGCGCGCTTCTCGGAGAGTTATCTCCGCGTGCACTCGACGTGATCGCAGGCTCGGGTGAACGGCTGACGGCGCGAATTGTGGCCGCTGTGCTGCGCCAAATGGGGTACCGCGGCGTGGCATTTGACGCGACCGATTTGATTGTTACCGATGAGGTGCACGGCGGAGCGCGCCCGCTTGCTGCCTTGACGCGGGAGAAAACGCGGGCGGCGCTCGGACCGCTGCTCGAGGAAGGCGGGATTCCCGTCGTCACGGGTTATATCGCCGCGACCGCGAAGGGTATTCCGACAACGCTCGGCCGCGGCGGATCGGATTTCTCCGCCACAATTCTGGCCGCCGCGCTGGACGCGCAGGAAGTCATCATCTGGACCGACGTGAACGGTGTGCTGACCGCGGACCCGAGGATGGTCCCCGAGGCCGTCACGCTCGACGAAGTTTCCTACAGCGAGGCAGGCGAGCTGGCGTTCTTTGGCGCGAAGGTGCTGCACCCGATGACCCTGCGCCCCGTGATCGAAAGCGGCATTCCCGTGTGGATCCGTAACAGCTTCGAACCACACAAGGCTGGAACCAAAATCGCGCAGACGGTCCGTCCGACGCCGCATGGCGTGAAGGCCGTTACTGCGACGCGCGACGTCGCTTTGATTGCCGTCGCCGGACCGGGCATCATCGGCGTGCCGGACATCGCGGCGCGCATTTTTGCGGCGACTGCCTCGGTCCGCGCGAACATCGTGATGATTTCGCAATCGTCCTCACAGGACAGCATCTGTTTTGTCGTGCAGGCTGTGGATGCGGTTCGCACGGAGAAGGCGCTGCGGGATGCGTTGTACGAAGATGTACGCCACCACGAACTCGAGCATGTGACCGTCAATCGAAACGTGGCCGTCGTCGCGGCGGTCGGAGAAAACATGTGCGGAACGCCGGGCATCGCCGGACGCGTCTTCAGCACGATGGGCAACGAAGGAATCAACATGATCGCCATCGCGCAGGGTTCCTCCGAATACAACATCTCCTTCCTCGTGGAATCCGGCGCCATGGAAAAGGCCGTGAAGGCTTTGCACCGCGTATTCGCCCTCGAACAAGTGGAATCCGCCGACGACTCGCGCGCGGCCGCTCAAGTCATCTCGAAGACTACGTGACGCATCCGAATTCCGCGAATTAAGAACTCCTCACTGGCCCAGTAGCACAGGTTTCAGCCTGTGCACCTTAGAATTCGCGAGTGCAAAAGGCGCACAGACTGAAGTCTGTGCTACTCCACACCTCCGCACATTGCAGCGCACCTCAACGCAATATGTTGACATTCCACAGGGCGGCTCTCCGTTCTCCCGACGGTTATTTTTAGGATGTGAAGTCCAAATGATAATTCTGGCTATTACAGCCATATAGGCGTAAAAATAGCTCCTATAGGAACCTGCCTGGTGGCAAGCAGGGCGCGTAAGAGCCGCCGACTGGAGGAGCCAATGAATACCGAAAACAGTGGGACGATCCCGAAGAGAGGCGCCCGCGTGGGCGTCGCCCAACAAGAAGGTGTGTTTGAAGTGGCTGACATCAACTCGCTCATGCAGACGGCAAACCTCAAATCGACTGATGGACAGGGCCACATCACGCGAAACGTACCTTGGACTTCGCTGAAGCCTATTGATAAGAAGTAGGCTGAAGTCGCGCGATGTTGCGGTTTGGAATCAAGGAAGGTGAGTCCGTCGAAATCATCTTCCTGCATGCGCACTCCAATTCGTTAGGTACGTAACACGTGTCCAAACCTTCCTCCGACACGCGTGTACAATTTTCTCAGTGGGGACAAGAGAAGTTTCGGGATATCCCACCAATTTCGTGCCCTCAAGGCAGGCTGAAGACGAGCAACTGGTCCGACGTCGGAGCGCCGCCGCATCCCACGGAGCCGCCTGCGAAATAGGCAACTGGCCCGACCGTTGCCGCGCCGAAGCCGTTCCGTTGCACGGGCAGCGGCGCGAGCGTCAGCCATCGGTTGGTCTTTGAATCGTAGCCTTCGTTCTCGGTAAAACCTTCGCCGCCTCCCCCTGGATTGGGATGTTTGCATTCGCCGCCGGCGTAAAGAATCAAACCGCGGTAATAGACCACAGCGCCGCCGCTGCGTGCCGTCGGGAGCGGCGCCGCCGATTCCCAGGAATCCGTCTTCGGGTTGTAGACATCGTGCAATGTCGTGTTGTCAGTGCCCCCCGCAGTGCGCCCGCCGATGATATGAATTCACCCGTCCACGACAATCACGCCCGCGTGGTCGCGGGCTGTGGGAAGCGGCGCGGCCTTGCTCCATTTTCCCGTCGCGGGATCATAGACCTCATGCGTGCTGACGGTGACTTTGTCGAGTCCGCGTCCGCCGATGGCGTGGATTTTGCCGCCAACCACCGCTAAGCCGACCGAGCCGCGCGGGCTGTTGAGTGGCGCAAGTTGCCGCCATTTGTCGGTGGCTACATCGTATTCGAAAGCGAGATCGAGTGCCCCGGTGTGGGGGACGCCGGTAAAGCCGCCGATTACATAGATCTTGCTCTTGAACCCGGTGACACCGGCGTGGCTGGTTTCGTGTGGGATGGGCGCTCGGTCGCGCCAGCGATCAGTGGCCGGGTCGTATTGTGTGTTGAGCTGCGAAGCTTGTTTGTCGTTGGATTCACCGCCGACCGCGTAGATCTTGCCGTCGATCGCTACGACACCCACCTCAAAGCGCTTTGTGGGGAGCGGCGCCTTCATCGACCAACTCCCTGGCGATCCTGCGGATTGGGAATGCGCGGGTTCGGCGACGGACAATCCGGCAAGGAGCAAGCAAGACACTGCTATCCCCCGCTCGGCTGAGAGAGTCGCAAGAATCTTCATAGTCGTCTCCAATGCGTCCCGGTTCACCAGATGATGACTTGCCCGCCGGAAATCTTGGACCAGATCGGGGCCTGGCTCTTCCCGCATATTTATCGAGCGCCGTCGCGCGCGGATGATATCACTGCTGAACTCTTGATTCAGAAACGAGTGAATGTCG
>JBGPXQ010000037.1:0-12315 GCA_041492805.1 Terriglobia bacterium
AGGGCCGCAAACTGTGTCTGGCTTGCCAAAGATGATTCCATCGCTGGTGAAATTGCGATACAACTTGTACAGTGATGGATTCGACCGAACGGAAAATTCTGACTGCATTCGATCGCCCCGGCGCGCGCGCATTGTCCCTCGCTGATTTTGGGGAGCCCTCTGCGCTAAGCGACGTCGTGGCGCAACTGGTCGAGCACGGGTGGTTGCGTGCAACGGAGAACCCGGACACCTACGCGCGGGCCGAAGACGGACGTTTGCAACTCGCGGGTCCGCGCGACGTAACAATCTATTCGCGTCCCGGATGCCATCTCTGCGAAGAAGCAAAAACGCAGATTGCGCCTCTTCTCAAGGAATTTTGTGCACGCCTTACCGAAATTAATATCGACGAAGACGCGGAGCTTCTCGCTCGGTACGACTTCGATGTCCCGGTAATTTTTCTAGGTGCGCGAAAGGCCGCCAAGCATCGCGTCGATCTCGTTCAATTCCGCCGCCAGCTCCGCGACGCTTCCCGCTGAACTCAAGACTGGACACTGAATGAAGGCGCCAGAGGGGAAATCGCTTTGGGACACGTTTATCGCTAGTGGCCCGAGATCGGTTTACGCCCACGGTGCGGTCGGGGATGTCGCCGGGACGCCCGGCGACGCGGTCGTAGACGGAAACCTGAGACGTCGATCCGAGCGCTTCGTTGTAGTAGGTGGGCACGCCGAGCGCGGTTCTCAGCTCTTCGTTGAAGCGGCGCACGCGAAGAAGCTGGTCGGCATTCGCGGGAAACTTCCGGCCGTCATCGGTGAGGAGGAATTTCTGATAGCCCGCGTCCCACAGACGCGTGAATTGGCCGTTCAGCAGGATGGTCGGAAGAATCGTCATTAAGTAATGGTCATCCGAAGTACGGCGAAACTCCGCGCCAGAACCGTATTTTTCTACACGCATCACGCCGCCCGTGCTGCTGACTATGAATCCAGCGCCCGGCAAGGCTTCCATGAGCCGGACCTCGAACCGCTCTGTCACATTCCACATGCCTCCAGAATACGGAGCGCAGCCAGGGACTGTAAAGACAAAAAACAGGGCGGCGAGCCGACAAGTTCGTCATGCCGCAGAAAATAAGATGGATACGGCCGCGCATCGATTAATCATTAAAGGAGAGATTCGCATATTCCGGCGGGCTCCAAGTCGCCGACGCGCCAAAGCCAGCGCTATGGCGACGGCGCGTAGAGCCCGCACCCGCAGTTATGCTAAATTAGCCGAATACATCTGAACGCGTCCCGCATCTGTACTCGGGCGGGTGTGGACCTTTCGGCTTGCGTCGAGGGGCATTCGAAACAGGGCAGAGGAATACCGGCACGCATGCACACAGCGAAGAAGCCTCTCTGGGCCGAGTCGTCGGCAAGTACGGGAGCCATTGGCCGAAGCCTGCTCGATTGCATCGGAAACACGCCGCTGCTGCGGCTGGAACGCTTGGGGCGAAATTATCCGAGCGCCGAGTTCTACGGGAAGGCGGAATGGCTGAATCCCGGCGGCTCCGTAAAGGATCGTCCGGCGCTTGAGATGATCCGGGAAGCGGCGCGCACCGGCAAGCTGAAGCCCGGACAGACGATTCTTGACGCTACCAGCGGAAATACCGGGATCGCCTACGCCATGATCGCGGCGGCGTCCGGCTATCGCGTCAAGCTATGCCTCCCGGCCAGCGCAAGCGAAGAGCGGAAGAAGATTCTGGCGGCCTACGGCGCGGAGATAGTCATCACGCCGGGCGATGAAGGGTCCGATGGAGCCATCATCCGCGCGCGCGAAATTATTGCGGCAGAGCCCGGCAAATATTTCTATCCGGATCAGTACGGCAATCCAGCAAACTGGCGCGCCCACTACAAGACCACGGCGAGCGAGATCTGGGAGCAGACCGGCGGACGGGTGACTCACTTTGTGGCGGGACTCGGCACCAGCGGAACGTTCGTGGGCACGACCCGGCGCCTGAAGGAATTGAATCCGGCGATCCGTTGCATCAGCCTTCAGCCGGATGCAGCGTTTCACGGACTCGAAGGCTGGAAACACATGCCTACGGCGATCGTGCCAGGAATTTATGATGCGACGCTGGCCGATGCGAACCTCACAGTCAAGACGGAAGACGCGTATCGCTTGGTCAAGCGTGCCGCGCGGGAAGAAGGATTGCTTCTAAGCCCGAGCGCTGCCGCCGCTCTCGACGGCTGCTTTCAGGTCGCCGCATCGCTTAAGCCCGGAGAGCGTGCCATATTCGTGACCATCTTTCCAGATTCCGGGACAAAATATTTGAGTGAGCGTTTCTGGAATGAAGTTTAGCGTGCACTCGCCAGAGGGAATCGCGTGATGCTACTGCTGGCGACAAGTCTGGAAAAGGAAATCCGCGAGCACGGCGCGAAGGATTATCCGCACGAATGTTGTGGCGCGATGTTGGGAACGGATAATGAAGCGGGACGGGAAGTTCGCTCGCTTTTCCCGCTGATCAACCGCAGAGACGATTCTCCGCGCAATCGCTTTTCGATCACGCCGGAGGATTTTCGCGCGGCCGAACGCGCCGCGACCGATCGTGGACTCGACCTGCTGGGATGGTATCATTCCCATCCGGATCACCCGGCGCGGCCGAGCGAATTCGACCGGGAGCACGCCTGGCCGTGGTACAGCTATGTGATCGTAAGTGTGGAAGCGGGAACTCCGAAGGATTTGACATCCTGGCGGCTCGAGGACGACCGTTCGAAATTTCAACCGGAGGAAGTTTTGCCGGTGCGGAAAGCAAGCCAGGGGACGCAGGGCTGAACTATGTCGCTTAAACTCGCGGCTGAAACTTCAGGCGCAGCTCGCGCATCCGATCCAGTGATCTGATGGACTCCACGCCCCGGCCAGGCCGGGGCGTTCAGCGTAAAAGTGGAGCCCGCTCCCGGTAGAGTCCGCGCCAGATATTCGATGTGGGGGGAAATCATCGTATGGCCGTAAAGGTCTTGATTCCGACGCCGCTCCGCCAATTCACCGGAAAGCAGGCGAGCATCGAATGTAGCGCCGCCACGGTGGGCGAGGCGCTCGGCAGCCTGACGGGGAGCTTCGCCGAGCTGCGCAAGCATCTCTACACTGACGACGGCAAGATTCGCAGCTTTGTGAATGTCTACTTGAACGATGAAGATATCCGCTTCCTCGACAAGGAAAATACACGAACCAAGGATGGAGATACGATCAGCATCGTACCTTCGATCGCAGGTGGGGCTGTTGTTCCGGCGGGCTCCACGCCCCGGCCTGGCCGGGGCGTTCAGCGTAAAAGTAGAGCCCGCACCCGTTGACCGCAAGAGAAAGAGCAGAGGAGAACGTCCATGGCAATTCCGACCGACACGCTGCCGAAACAGGAAGTGAAGCTTTCGAAAGAAGAGGTCCTGCGCTACAGCCGGCATCTCATCATGCCGGAGGTGGGTCTCGAGGGACAGCTCAAGCTCAAGCGCGCCCGTGTGCTGATGATTGGCACCGGAGGGCTGGGCGCACCGCTGGGTTTGTATCTGGCTGCAGCTGGCGTGGGCCATCTGGGACTCGTGGATTTCGATGTCGTGGATTTCTCAAACCTGCAGCGCCAGGTGACGTTTTCCACCGACGATGTGGGGAAGCCCAAGACCGAAGCCGCCAAGGCGCGTCTATCGAGGCTCAATCCGACTATCGAGATCGAAACGTTTGAAACGAGGCTGACCAGCGAAAATGCGCTCGAGTTGTTCTGCGATTTTGACATCATCGTAGACGGCACGGATAATTTTCCGACGCGTTTCCTCGTGAACGATGCCTGCTTGCTGCTCGGCAAACCGAATGTGTACGGGTCGATTTTTCGCTTTGAAGGACAGGCGACGGTGTTCGGATATCCTGGCGGGCCGTGCTACCGCTGCTTGTATCCGGAGCCGCCTCCGCCCGGTCTGGTACCATCGTGCGCCGAAGGCGGAGTGCTGGGCGTGCTCCCGGGAATTGTCGGCTCGATTCAGGCGATGGAGACCATCAAATTGATCCTTGGCAGCGGGGAACCGCTCGTCGGGCGGCTGCTGCTGTTCGACGCGCTCGCCATGCGCTTCCGAGAACTGAAGCTGCGCAAGAATCCGGCGTGCCCGCTTTGCGGGGAACACCGGACGATAACCAAGCTTATTGATTACGAAGAGTTTTGCGGGATTCGCGGTGAGGAGGCTCCCCCGATGACGAATGGAATACCGGAAATTACTCCGAGGGAAATGAAGGCGCGGCAGGACCATGGCGACGATTTGTTCATCCTGGATGTGCGCGAACCGCATGAATATCAGATCTGCAATTTAAACGGGAAACTGATTCCACTCGGTGAACTCCCGAGGCGCGTAAACGAACTCGATAGTTCGCGAGAGATGGTCGTCCATTGCCGCAGCGGCAAGCGCTCGGCCGATGCCATCCAGTTCCTGCAGCAAGCCGGCTTCAAGAAGCTTTGGAATCTCAAGGGCGGTGTACTGGCATGGGCGGACGAAGTCGATCCTTCAATGCCAAAGTATTAAGGAATCATTCTCGCGGGTGCGGGCTCTACGCGCCGTCGCCATAGCGCTGGCTTTGGCGCGTCGGCGACTTGGAGCCCGCCGGAATAGAGGAACAATGGCCTCAACCAAGATTATCGTTCGGAATGACGGCCCGTTGCGCGTCGAAGGGGATTTCGAAATCGTCGACATGCAGGGTCAAGCCTACGGCCTCGCCGGACGCACTGCGCTCGCTCTCTGCCGTTGCGGGCACTCCGCGAACAAACCTTTCTGCGATGGCGCCCATAAATCGGCCGGATTTCAGGATCAGCAGCAGGCGCGCGATCTCCCCCCACCGAAACCTCAGGTCTAGACTTCCCGCAGGGACGAAGTTCTTGGTTTGCCGCTCAGCAGGCGAGTTCCAGGTGCTAAATTCGCTACGAGCAGATGCCATATTAGGAAGCGCGAGCGAGTACTCGTCACATTTCTATACAATCCCTGGGAACACCTCGATCGGGGATTTTGAGGCTGAACCTACCTTTATTTTATAAGTAGTTTATTATCTTAAACATACAGTCTAATTCTTGACGCCACACAAAGGGCGATGAAGTTGCTTCCCCTAGCAGTGTCGATCGCATCGTAGCGATTGCGACTGCTCAACTGGGGGAGCGGTGCGTGTTTTGAATCAAATCCGGGTGTGTACTTGGCGTCTCCGTTGGATTCTTGGAGTGGCGGCGGGGATATCTTTTCTTGTTCTCACTGTCTGGCTGCGCCAACTTCCGTTTTCCTCCGAACCGAATTTCTATTCCTATTTGCAGATCGTCGGCAGCCTGCTTTGCTTCACGTATGCGGCAAACGCCATGGTGCGATTCCGCGGCAGGCACGACCGGCGAACACTGATCCTCGCCTTCGGGTTTGTGCTTTCCGGTGTGATTGAAACTGTCGCGACCTTTAACTTTTACGACATTCTCGCAGTCGGGGCATCGGGCCAGATGCGAGTGCCTCTGGCATGGATGGTTAGCCGGACGTTGCTCGCCATGGTGTTGATCGCGGCGCTCGTAGTGGAACAGCGCGTTCCAAATTCGCGAGATCCCGGCCGGGAGATCGCGATCGCGTTGGTTGCCGTGGTCGCCGTGGCGTATCTGACGAGCGCGGCGTATCTCGGCTCCCCGCTGGAGCCGGGCACGCATCCCTTCGCTTTGATCTCCAGGCCTGGAGATCTGTTTCCCGCACTGCTGTTCGCCGTGGCAGGTATCGCTTTTGGAAGAGGGCAGCGCCGTGCAGCCTCGGCGGTGGACAAGGCATTCTTAGCGGCCGTGTGGATGAATGTGGCCTGTCACATCGTTGCGAGCCAGTCCGAACGTTTGCTCGATGCACCCTTTACCCTGGCGCAGGTGCTGAAAGTCGGAAGTTACGCTCTGGTGCTGGGTGGGTCTCTGCTCGATAACGCAAGGCTCTTTGATCAGGTTCGCCAGCTCGCCGTGACCGATCCTCTGACGGGATTGTCCAACTACCGCACTCTGATCAGTGTGATGGAAACCGAGATCCAGCGGTCACGCCGCACGGGGCGGCCATTCGCGATCCTATTGCTGGATCTCGATGGTCTCAAGGGAATCAACGACCGTCACGGCCATTTGGTCGGGAGCCGCGCCATATGCCGTCTGGCGAATGTCCTGCGATTGCACTCGCGTGCGATGGATACAGCGGCGCGCTATGGCGGAGACGAATTTGCTGTGGTGTTGCCTGAAGCTGGTCCGGATGCGGCGACTTCGGTCAGCCGGCGCATCTGCGAGCGCCTGGCGAAGGACGGGGAAGTTCCGCACGCCACCGTCAGTGTCGGCGCGGCTGTATTTCCACAAGATGGGGAAACGATTGACGCTCTATTCAATGCTGCCGATCGGAAACTCTACGGCATGAAGGGTCATTCAGACGGCATTCATACGCTGGCCCGTATTGCGGCCTGCCTCTAAGAAAAACGCGGGTGCGGGCTCCGCTTGGAGCCCGCGGGAATCAGGACCGGGCTCTACTTTTGCGCTGAACGTTTACCCTGAGCCCTTCAAGCGAAGGGCTTCAAGTGAAGCGTGGAGCCCGCCGGATTACTGAGGGAAGTGATGGCGAAAATATTTGACGTAGAGCGTCTCGAAAAAAGAATTCCGATGGCGGTTGCGGTTCACATCTCCGGGCATAGGAGCGCTCCGGGCGTAGAGACGACGTTCACCGAGAACGTCAGCTCACGCGGGGCGCGCGTCGCAAGCATCCGCCGCTGGCGTCCCAACGAAACGTTGGAAATCGTGTCGTTGCCCGGCGACTTCCGCGCCCGAGCGCGCGTAGCGTACTGCCAGCCACAAAGCGAAGGCTTTGCCATCGGACTTGAGTTCCTAGAGCCGTCCGGCCGGTGGGTTATCAACGCCCCGGTCATCTCAGGGAAACCGCTGCAAGGATAGGAGGAACACGCGAAGGCAAAAAAACTGGCGTAATACTCGGGTGCGGGCTCTACTTTTACACTGAACGCCCCGGCCTGGCCGGGGCATGGAGCCCGCCGGAGAATTGTTACCCAAAGCGCCGGGCATCCCGCGGGAACGGGAGGTCCGGCGCTCTGGCTTTTTCATTTTCCCGTGGCGCTGCAGCGTACCCTCAGGACCACGCGCGCGCCGCAATAGTTTCTTCGTAAACGCGCAGTGTCTGCTCCACCATGTGGTCGGCGGAAAAACCAGCGATAATGGTTTCGCGCGCAGCTTTCCCGAATCGCCGCGCCTCGTCGGAATCCGCGAGCAGCCGCGAAATCGCCACAGCCAGCGATATCGGGTCCGGCCCGTCAACCAACAGGCCGTTCTTACCGTCCTCCAGCACTTCGGGCACGCCGCCGCGCGCAAGCCCGACCACCGGAATGCCGTGCGCCATGGCCGCCAGAAGAACGGTGGGCAGCGCGTCCGCCAATCCCGGGAAGACGAAAAGATCGATTCCCGCGTATATGGTTTCGACGTCCCCTACAAACCCTGCGAATTGCACCGCGGGATCAAGCTGGAGCTGTTCGATGAGTGCCCGAAGCTTGGAGCGCTCCGGCCCATCTCCCGCAAGAAGCAATTGGCAATGCGGGAATTGCTCGCGCACGTGGGCGAATGCGCGAATCAACAGATCTTGTCCCTTGTCGGGGGTGAACGCGCCCACGCTCCCTAGGAGGATGCCCTCTTGCCCGACAGCGAGTTTGCGGCGCGCGGCAAGATGATCCAGCAGGGAAGGCAGCGGAGGAATATTCACGCCAACCGGGATCACGGTGATGCGGTCGGGTGGCAAGCCGGAAAGAAGCACGGCATTCTTGACGCATTGCGATACTGCAAGGATCCGCGCCGCGGCGCGATAACGCCCCAGCGCTATTGAATTCGGCGAAAGCGGGAAAATCACCCGCCGCGAGACCACCAACGGCACGTGGTGGTGGGCTCGAGCGAGCCATGCGGCCGTCAGCGCATGCGGTTCATTTGCGTGGACGATGTCGGCTCGCCTTTCGCGCACAAGCCGGCGGACCACGATTGCCGCCGCCAGTCTTCTGGCACGCGCGCTCAGGCCGTGCACTGTGATTCCCGCGCCGCGTGCGCGCGAAGCTAGAATGGAGTCGCCGACGGTGACAAGCTCCGCTGCGTGGCCTCGCGCAAGCAAGCCCTGCAATAACAGGAGAGCCTGGTGTTGCCCGCCGCGAAAATCCCGGTTGAGCTCGACAAGCAGCGGGCGCACGCTCAGCCCTCTCCCGGCTTTGGCCACGCGCGGTGCGGAAGAGTTTCGCCCGCGAGCAGTCGTCCCAGCTTGCGGTACTTGACGTAAATGTATTTTGCGGACATCCAGGCGATCAGCCAGCCACGCCGCCCGTCGAGAACTCCAGCCTGGAACACAAGCCTCTGCACGATCGTCCAGGGAGGAGCAAAAATCATTGCGGCACGCCAGCTCCTGCAGCCCCGCGCCAGCATATCTTTGGCGGCCATGGTGGTAAGAGCATCCAACTTGGCTTCGTGCTCGGCGAATGATCGAATGGTGTAATGAAGCAGGTGGCCCTGGAGACGGCCAACCGGTCCATCCAGTTCCACACCCTCGTGTAAGACCCCCACGAATTTGCCCAGGTCGCGCCGGTAGAGCCGCACTTTGTAATCCGGGTACCAGCCCGAATGTCGAATCCAGCCGCCCAGATACCTGGTCATCAGCGGAAAGTCATATCCGACTTTGTAGGGAGTGCTTTGTTTCCACGCCAGGATGGAGGAATGCAACTCTGGACTTAGTTCCTCATCGCAGTCGATCGAGAGCAGCCAGTCGTTTGATGCAAACGAAGCGGCATAGTTCTTCTGCTCGGCGAGGCTGTCCAGTTTGCGCGAATAGACGCGTGCACCCAACTCGCGCGCAATGTCGCAGGTGCGGTCCGTGGAACCGGAATCGACCAGGATCACTTCGTCGGCCACGCCTTTGAGCGAGGCAAGTGCGCGAGGCAAGTCCAGTTCCTCGTTGTACGCGATCAGGATTGCAGTCAACGCGGGCATCGGGAATCCGGAACGATACGGTAGCACGAAATGACGGGAGCGGGCTCTACTTGGAGCCCGCGGAAATAGAAGAAACGCGCAGTCGTCAACGCGGGACGGCGAGCTTTGGTGTGACGCTAAGCAGGATTACGGACGTACCGATGCGGAACTCGGAAAGATGCTTCAACTCCGCCACGCGCACGCGTTCATCGGCAAAGTATGTGCCGTTTGTGGATTCCAGATCGCGGAGCCGGATTACGTCGTCTTTGATCTCGATGGCGCAATGCCAGCGAGAAATTTCCTTATCGTTGATGACGATGTCTGCGTCCGCCCGTCCCAGCACGATGCGGGGCTTCTGCACTGGATAGACCAGACCGCGGGCGGCGCCCGCGATCACTGAAATGGCGATGGACTTTCCTGTTGGCAGGCGCAGGCCGGCTTCTTCGTTGGCTCCGCCGCGCGCGAGTCTGGGCGCGCCTGCGCTTCGTGCAAACTCCGGCAGAGGCGACAACACCTGGGTCGCATCCGGATTTTGCGCAATTTCGACCAAAGTGGTTTTCCCGCACTTTGCGCATCGAAATTGCACGCGGGGACGCCCCACAAGCTGTGCGTCTGGGAGAGAATGCTGGGCACCACAACTCAAACAAGCTGCCTTCATCGGATCCTGCGATTCCTCACCTAATTTAGCATGGCTGCATCCAGCAGGAAGGCGGCGTCGCTCGATGTGTTCCGGTATGGGAACTGTCCTGCCGGACAGGTGGGCAGAAAGCGCCGGCGTCAATTCAATTTCGCGGCTGTTGGCTGCGCCGCTTAAGCTTAGGTGCGCCCCCGTTTTGATCATTGCTTCGTGAGTTCGCATCCGCCGGCGAAGTTTTTGATTTTAGATTTGCCTGCTGGTAATTCTGCTGGGCGGAGTAGATTGCAGCGCCGCTGAGGTAGGCGGGCTGGTCCAGAATAACCGTGAACGGCATTCCCGGCTCGAGGTACACATCTTGTCCGCGGTGCGACATCATGATGAGTATGGCTATGGCGGCTCCTGCACCGGCGCCCATTGCTGCTCCTTTTGCACCGCCGATGGCACCACCCATCAGCGTACCCTGAATGGAATCCATCATCACACTGTACAGATCGGTGGAACGGCGGTTATCAGTGGTGAGCCGGCCTTGACCTTTCATGTCAGCGGAATCCAGATGTGCGTCGAGGTTTGCCACGCCGCCGGATTCAAGATGCAGGTTATCCAGTGTGACGCGAAGCACGCCGGCCTTCCCGAAGTGGCCGGGCCGCTTCGCCTCGCTGACATGACCCAGGATTTCCACGTCGGGCGGAATTTCAAGATCGTCGGTAACCCGCAAAGGACCCGTGGTTCGAAACGTCACAACTTGTCCTCGCTTGGCGATACGCGTGGAAAGTGGTGTATCGAGCACAACAGCGATGGGCCGACCCGCAGGTACTGCGACTCGCTCCGGTAATTCCGGTGGAGGTAGTTCCGGCTGCGGCCATATGAAGGGCAACGTAGTCACATCAACAATATCCGGCGCCATGGAGGAGCCCCCAGGTGGCAAAGGGCCAGGCGCAGGTTGTTCTGCTGCCGAAGACTGCACGGGCGCTTGTGGATGGATTGGTCCTTCTACCTGCGCCGCCGCGGACAACGCGAATGAAAAGATCGCGACAAACATAATGCCAATCTGTTTTCCACGTAGAAGGAAGTTACGGGCAGGAATTGCCAGCCGCATGAGACACCTCAAGTACAACTAATTAGGTGCAAAGCGCGGCAGAAGGTTGCCTCCCAAGAACTCGGCTACCGTGACGCGACGGCCACACTCGCTAGCGTATTTTGTCACGGCGCTGAAGATGGCGGGACCCGCCGTTTTGTCGCATGTTCGAATGCGTAAGCAAGTTCTATGAGCCGAGGCTCGCTGCAGGCCGTACTCGTGAAACTGACGCCGAACGGCGCCGGCTTCGCGTTGAAACCCTCCGGGAAGGGAACGTCCGGGGCGTTTGAGATCATGCCGAAGGGAACGATGACGGTAGGATATCCCGGCTTCGCTGCGATAGCCGCCCCTGTGCCGCCGGGAAAGAGGAGGGCGTCCAGATTGTGTTCCTGTAGAGCTGCATCGATGCCCCGCGCGCCGGCAAGCTCGAGGTCCTTCGCGCGGTCGGCCTCGTAGCGCGCGCGATCCGCATCAATGTCCATCTCGTCCGAGATATCGAGCTGCGACTGGCCGTACTTGATGGCGCCAGCAGCGGTGTGGGCGAGGTTGAATTTGCGGAGTTCGGTCAGCGTTTTTACGGGCGCGGCGGGGCCTAGCGAGGCAAGCCACTTATTGAAATCGCGCTTCATGCCGTACTTGAAGACGGTTGAACAGTTCTCATCCTTGCCCTTCGCATTTTCGAGACCCGAACATGTGTTCCAATTGAGCAGATTAGTCTGCGGGTCTTTGGAAATAACGCTCGGGATTTCGGCCGGATCGAAGATGACAGCGCCCTGCTGCTTGAGGATCGCGATTGCCTCGGCCATCACGTTTTTCTGGTTTGCATTGAGGCCACCGCGCGGCTCCTTTTCGCCTGGCGGAGTCACTGCGTCGTAGTAGAACGCGCGCGGGATGCCGATACGTGCTCCTTTAAGTCCTTCGGGTTTGAGGAAGCGCGTATAGTCACGGCCTGGCGGGGGAGCGCACTTCTCGGTGGCCGGGTCGTTAGGATCTGGCGCCGGGCCCTCCAACGCCCCGAACAGGATGGCTGCGTCAGTCACAGTTTTGGCCATCGGGCCTGCAGTGTCCTGATCGGCGGTGATGGGAATGATGCCATAGCGGCTGATGCGGCCCACAGTCGGCTTGATGGCCGCGAGCATATTCTGGTTCGCCGGGCTGAGAATTGAGCCCGAAGTCTCGCTCCCGACGTTGGCGGCCCAGAAGTTTGCGGCCGTGCCGACTCCCGAGCTTGATCCGCCAGTCCCTAGGGCAGGGCGACCGTCGAACGTGGAATCGCGCAGATCGCGCCGGGGATCGTAGGGATTCATGCTGTGTCCAGCAAGCGCGTTGTACCCGCCCGGCATCTGCGTGGGGCCGCCAGCGACCCAGTTGGCGAGTTCCGTCATGGTGGTCTTTGCGATGATCACTGCGCCGGCGTCCCGCAGGTTCTTCGTGAGCGCCGCCTCGTACGGCGGCACGAACGCGTTAAAGGCCAGCGCCCCGCCCGTTGTCGGCAAGTCCGTCGTCTGCATGTTGTCTTTGAGTGCGATGGGGATCCCGTGAAGGGGGCCGCGTACCTTGCCCAGCGCGCGTTCGCGATCGAGCGCCTCGGCCTCCTGGAGCGCGTGTGGATTTACAGAGATGACCCCATTCAGCTTATTG
>JBGPXQ010000141.1:0-6873 GCA_041492805.1 Terriglobia bacterium
ACCTGGAGCCGTACAACCACATCATCCGTGGCGGGCGTGTGCATGATGTTTCCGCTCGCCGCGTTTGCCAGAACATCAGAATTTCGGTTCCAACGCACGCGCCAATCTTTTCCGGGCCGCTCCACCTTCAACCAAAATGGGGGATCCCCGGACACTGTGGAAGATACGTTAAACGCCTGTCCGCGGTAGTGTTGACACTGTGTTATGCCAAGAAGGGCCGTGAAGGCCAAGGGCAAGAATATTCTCAATGCAGCCGGCGTCAACCTTTTCAGATTTCTCTTTGTCGCCTAGGTGCGATGCGGAACTTTTGGAGTTCGCTCCGAATCTGTGGAGCGAGCACTGGTCGTTGTCGACCGGCTGGCGTTGACCGCGGCGACGACCGCGCCACGGGAGAGAGACGGATCTCGCAACAGGTCAACCAGATTCTTATTCATCTCGACGGAAGGACGATTCTGCTGAACCAGCGTGCGTGGGACCCGAGAAGAGTGGGCTGTTTCCGTTTCGACACGCGGAGGCTGAGCGACAGGCTGTTTCTTGAGACCGTTCGAACCTGCGGAGCGTGCAGGGGGCATCGTCGACCGGCTGGCGTTGATCGCCGCGACGACCGCACCACGGGAGAGAGACGGATCTCGCAACAGGTCAACCAGATTCTTATTCATTTCAACGGAAGGACGATTCTGCTGAACCAGCGTGCGTGGGACCCGAGAAGAATGGGCTGTTTCTGTTTCGACACGCGGAGGCAGAGCGACAGGCTGCTGCTTGAGATCGTCCGATGCCGTCCCCGAGAGCCATGCCTTGAGCAGATTCCTGGCGGCTTCCGGCAATTCGACGAACCGCAGGCCACCGCCCTTTCTCGAATCGTTTAACCATGCGATTTGACCGGTGGTCTTGACGGATTGATTGATGCCGGGCAACTTGAAACCGAGGGGGAGTACTTGACCCGTTTCTAACGGTTGAATCCCCTGGAACGATATTCCACTCTCGCTGATGTCGAATAGCGTGCCGCCGTTATTGGAGCCGAGATGAACGTAGGCGAGTGTTTCGACTCTATGCCGGGCGGAGCGCCTATGGTTCTCACCCTTTGCAGGCTGTCCGTAGATGAATCGGTTGTATGGCACCACTTTCTAATGGCAATTTGATGACCGCACGACGGCTAAAACGCAACAAGGGCCAAATTGCTATCTTGTTGTATCATAAAGAATTAACCCCATGATAAGGGAGGGCCAAGGTTCGCCCTGGGAAGAAGAATAGCAAATAGGAGCAAAGCCCTGCCCACGAATGGAAATTGACAACCCTGATAGCTCCGGCATCGACTGTTCTTCAGCGTTTCTGGTGGGATCGGAACGATGGCCATTTTGATGGCATCGCTCTGCTCTTTGGAGTCCCGATCATGGTGGCCCTTTTTCGACCTCGTGCTTCGAAATATCCAGAGTGCAGGCGCATAATTAAAATTACTCCCGATAAAAGCCGTCATCGGCAACCGGCCCGCAGCTCCGTATTCTCGCATTGGTTTTCCAGCCAGGTCGATGGCGGATCTATTCCTGAGAAATTCCGTGTGCTGGCAGAGAAATCCGACTACGATTCTTCATTACCGCTACAGCGGAATATTTCCGTGTTTTTTCTTGGGGTTCGTGTCTCGTTTGGTTTCGAGCGATCGCAGGGCGGTGATGAGTTTCGCGCGCGTCTGGGAAGGCTCGATGATGGCGTCGATGTAGCCGCGCTCGGCGGCGACGTATGGATTGGCGAAGCGGTCGCGGAACTCAGCTACTTTTTCGCGGCGCAGGCGCTCGCGGTCGACTTCGGGTGCGCGGTCGAGTTCACGCTTGTAGACAATGTTGACTGCGCCCTCGGGTCCCATGACGGCAATTTCGGCGGTGGGCCAGGCGAAATTCGCGTCGGTGCGGATGTGTTTGCTCGACATGACGCAATAGGCGCCGCCGTAAGCTTTGCGCGTGATCACGGTCAGTTTCGGGACGGTCGCTTCGGCAAACGCGTAGAGCAGCTTTGCGCCATGCTTGATGATTCCGCCCCACTCCTGCTGCGTGCCGGGCAAAAATCCCGGCACGTCCTCAAAAGTGATGAGCGGAATATTGAACGCATCGCAGAAACGCACGAACCGCGCTCCTTTGACAGAGGCGTTGATGTCCAGGACCCCGGCGAGGAATGCGGGCTGGTTGGCGACGATTCCGACGGAACGGCCATCGAGGCGCGCGAAGCCCACGACGAGATTCTTCGCGAAGTGTTCGTGGACTTCGAAGAAATATTTATCGTCGGCGACGGATTGAATCACGTCCTTGATGTCGTACGGCTGCTTGGGGTCCGCGGGGACAAGCGAATCGAGCGCCGCTTCGGCGCGGTCGATGGGATCCGAGGTCGCGCGGCGCGGCGGATCGTCCAGATTGTTGGACGGAAGAAAACTCATCAACTCGCGGATCATGGCGAGGCATTCGGCGTCGTCGCGGGCGGCGAAATGCGCGACGCCGCTGGTCGCGTTGTGCGTCATCGCGCCGCCCAGGTCCTGCTTGGCGACATCTTCGTGCGTAACGGTCTTGATGACGTCCGGGCCGGTGATGAACATATAAGAAGTGTCGCGCGTCATGAAAATGAAATCGGTGATGGCCGGAGAATACACAGCGCCGCCCGCGCAGGGCCCCATGATCGCGCTGATCTGCGGGATCACTCCGCTCGCGAGCGTGTTGCGCAGAAAAATATCGGCGTAGCCTGCCAGCGACATCACGCCTTCCTGGATGCGTGCGCCGCCCGAATCATTCAGGCCGATCACCGGCGCGCCGTTGCGCACGGCCAGGTCCATGATCTTGCAGATCTTGAGGGCGTTCGTTTCCGAGAGGGATCCGCCAAAAACAGTGAAATCCTGCGCAAACACATAGACGAGCCGGCCGTCGACGCGGCCATAGCCGGTGACGAAGCCGTCGCCCGCCGGCCGCTGGTCCTGCACCCCAAAATCATCGCAGCGGTGCGTAACGAACTTGTCGAGCTCCTCGAAGGAGCCCTCATCGAGGAGCAGCGCAATGCGCTCGCGCGCCGTGAGTTTGCCTGCTTTGTGCTCGCGTTCGCGGCGTTCAGGGCCGCCGCCGGCTTCCGCTTCGGCGCTGCGGCGGCGCAGCTGTTTGAGGTGATCTTGGGGTTTTGGATTGTCAGCCATGGTGTGTTGTCTTCGAGACTTTCGCACAGGCTCGAACCAGTACGCCACTAATTTTTGGGGAGATCGCCCCGGGTCGTATCTTCAGGCAAAGGCGGAAAATCGGCCTGTCCGACGCCGAGAATGCGCACAGCCAGATGCGTCGTGAGATAGATGCATCCGAGCAGAAGCACGGTTCCGAGAAGAACGTCCGTGGCGACTGCCAAGATACGAAGCGGGAGATTGGTGATCGAAACCGCCATGATCGTGCCCTCCACAAGGGCGATCATCATCGCAAGCGTCAGCGCTGCGGCGCCGATCACCGCAGTTACACAGGCGAAAATTTTCCTGATCACTTGGCTGCTCCGGTATGGCTGCTCACGGGGACAATCCGGGTGTGTCGGAAAAAAATGACGCCCGAAGGTTTCCCCCGCTGCGGGAAAAGCTCCCCCATGCTGTCAATCCTAGCGAAGCGAAGAATCTCTCTTTGAAAAACGCCAATAAAAAACGACCTTTCCCGCACCCTGTTAATGGATGCCGGACCAGTCGTCGGCCACGAGGATCGAGTTACTGGGATTCGACGGGTCATATTTCACGCTTGCGGGTTGGCCGGCAGCAAGGCGTTCCATGCAAAGACGCTCTTCAAGGCCGGTGACGTCCTGCGCGGTTTCATACGTGACGCCGGCGATCGAATAGCTGTATCGGACCAGACGGCGAATATCGCTTGCGCCTTCGCCGGACACTGCGGCTTTGCGCCGCGGGAACATGCTGGAGCGGGATTCCTGGGCGGGCGATGCAGGCGTTTCGACAAGCTCGACGACAAGGCCTTCCACGATCCGGCCCACTTGGTTGAGTTGAAAACGGCGGCGACGCTCTTCCCCTTCAGGATCGTCCGGTTTCTGGAAATAATGATACAGAATCATAGCCGCGGCAGCGACGACCAGCGCCGCGACCCCGATAATGAGCCGCCAATCGATACCCCAGTTCTTCAACGCCTCGGATTGCGCGCAGAGGCCGGCTCGAACACGTCGCCCAGCGTTTCGCGCGCTTTCTCCCAGTCCTTCAGGAACCCTTCAAGTCCACGGTCGGTCAGCGGATGCTTGAAGAGCTGTTCAAATACTTTATAGGGCATGGTGCCGATGTGAGCGCCCATGCGCGCGGCCGCAACGACGTGCAGCGGGTGTCGGAGGCTCGCGGCAAGCACCTGCGTGGAATAATTGTACGCGCGGTAGATATCCATGATCTCGCGCAGCAAAGTCAGGCCGTCGGAAGAAATATCATCAAGCCGGCCGAGAAACGGACTGACGAAATACGCCCCGGCCTTGGCGACAATCAGGGCCTGCGGCGAGGAAAAAACCAGCGTAATGTTGACGCGGATTCCTTCCTTTGCGAGCACGCTCAGGGCGCGCACGCCGTCGGGGATCATGGGAATCTTGACGACGATGTTAGGATGCCACGTGGCGATTTCGCGCCCTTCGCGGAGGATGCCCGCCGTATCGGTAGAAACGACCTCGGCATTGACGACCCCGTCTTTGACGATATTGCAGATTTCAAGAATGTGTTCGCGGAAGGGCCGCTTTTCCTTCGCGACGAGCGTGGGATTGGTCGTTACGCCGTCAATCACGCCCAGTGATATGCCCTGTCGAATCTCTTCCAGATTCGCGGTATCGAGAAAAAATTTCATATTTGAACTCCCCTTAACCTCATGCGCGACCCGCACGATGGGGTGTCGCCACGAAAGTCAGGCCGAGCGTGCAACAACTGGGTTGCGCAACGTGCCGATGCCGGCGAGGATGACTTCGACGACATCACCCGTGTTGAGCGGTCCGACGCCTGCAGGCGTGCCTGTTGCGATCACATCGCCCGGCAGCAGCGTCATCACGCGCGAGATCCACGGGATTATAACATCAACGGGGAAGATCATCGCGGTCAAGGGGGAGTACTGTTTCCTTACGCCATTCAGCAGCGTCTCCAAGGTGCCGGAGGCAACGTCGAATTCAGTTTCAAGGACAGGGCCCAATGGACAAAACGTGTCGAAGCTCTTGGCGCGGGTCCATTGCTTGTCGAGGGCCTGGTAGTCGCGCACGCTGACGTCGTTCAGACACGTGTAGCCGGCGATGTATGGGCGGACGTCAACGCCGTCTCGCAACTGGGAACACTCCTTCGAAATAATGACGGCAAGCTCGCCTTCATAATCCACGCGCTGAACAGCCGGCGGCAGGACGATGGGATCTTCGGGTGCGAGAAGAGACGACGGCGGCTTGAGAAAAATCAGCGGCTCTTTGGGCGTGGGATTATTGAACTCAGCCGCGTGGTCGACGTAATTCCTGCCAAGACAGACGATCTTGCTCGGTGTAACCGGCGGCAGCAGGTTCACGTCGGTGAGCGGCCACGACCGATTCGTCACGCTCCAGCGGGCGAGGATGTCGCCAGAGATTTCGCGGACGGTCTCACCGGAAATGACGCCTTGAAGAACTTCCGGATGGGTGGTTGCGCCAATCTGATCCGCGGGAACGACGCGCGGCTGAAAACGGCAGAGTTTCATCGATGCTTATGTCCTTTTCGTGGGGTATCACAGATCAGTGCATACGCGGCCGGGATGTGGAGACGGCTGCCTGCCCGGCTTGAGTAACGTGGCGGTGGCGTGCTTCCGCGCAAAGCAAAAAGACCCAGTGAAACACTGCCACGAAACCGTACGAAAACGTACCGAGCATGAAGATATGAAACGCTCCCATGCGGCTCTTGAGGAGCGTGAAGTGCATCTCCATCGCGATATAGGTAAGGGTCAGTAGCGTCCATGCCGTCAGACCGGAAACAAACATTCTCACTGGTTGTCGCCGGAAGCGCAAGACTGGAATCGCCATCAGCAGGATGGCCGCTGCACCGGCGGCGAGATTACGAATGCCGGCGAACGAGTCGAGTTGCGGGATGCGATTGGCGACCAACACCCACGCAAAGAAAACACAGGATAGATAAATTCCCGTGAGGACGCCGACGCGCAACGCTGCGTTGCGCAGCCACAAAAACCACGCCGTGCCCGGGAGCTGGGGGCGGGCCGCCATATCAACCTTTCACTATTGCTCAATCTACGGAACTTCAGCCTGAACCGTGGAGCCAAGAGGGCTTTCATTCCCGGCACGATCGACCGCTGAAACGCGGTAGAAATAACGCCTGCCGGATACAACTGAAATATCACGAAATGTGGGGCTGGGCAATATCTCGCGGTTGACAGACTCACCCGGTGTGTCGTCCCGGTCACTCCGGTAGACACGGTAGCCGGCCAGGTCCCCCTCGGGACTGATCGCCCACGAAAGTTCGACGTATGCAGGGGCTTCGGGGGTTGCAAGAATTACCGCGGCCTCGAGCCCCACGGGCACGGCGGGCGGGAAGGTATCCCGCGGTGTCACAACGACAGGTGTGGAGTCGGCGGATTCAATCGCATCCGTACCGAACTGGGCGATGGCTCGAACCGTGTAAAGATACGTGTGGCCGAATTCGAAATGCGTATCGTTGAATCCGGGCGAAGAGGAGAATCCTTGCATAGTGGCCGGCGTCTTCAGCTTCACTTGGGATAGATCCTGCGGTGCAGGTCCTTCCCCTGGTTCGATCTCCGCTCGGTACACACGATAGCCCGCCGCCTTTGGAGCAGCGCCAGTGGCCAAAGACTCGCCCCACGAAAGCGCAATCGCAAATTCCGTGACGGAAACGCGCAGGTCGCGCGCCGCTTCGGGCGC
>JBGPXQ010000064.1:0-10490 GCA_041492805.1 Terriglobia bacterium
CCAGAATTACCTCGAGTCAGCGGAGTTCGTGGAATCCATTCCCTTCACCGAGACAAGGGATTACGTGCAAATCGTAATCCGCAACGCAGAAGTCTATCGCCAGGTGTACGGTCCAGAAGGAACTGCCGAGAGTCGCCCACCCGGGCCGGTAAGGAATCATCCTGTGAATGCCGAGAAAACCCTGCCGGCAGGGGCGGAAATTAGCCGATGAGCGCGGGCGAGGTTTCGATGAGGGGCGCGGGCCGAGTCGCGGCTGCGGCGCGCCGGATGCTGTCCGCGAAGACGGAAAGTTTTACCGAATCCGTCATTCGCGAGATGACGCGGCTCGCGCTGGAGTACGACGCCGTGAATTTGGCCCAGGGATTTCCTGATTTCCCGGCGTCGGACGAAGTAAAGGAAGCCGCGCGGCAGGCCATCGCCGACGACATCAATCAGTACGCCATCACTTGGGGCGCGAAAGAGCTGCGCGATGCCATCGCGCGGAAGTTCGAACGCACCCAGGGTGTGCGTGCCGATCCCGAACGCGAGATCACCGTCTGCTGCGGTTCGACCGAAGCCATGATGGCCGCCATGATGGGGATCATCAATCCCGGCGATGAGGTCGTCATCTTCGAACCGCATTATGAGAACTACGGCCCGGACGCGATTCTCTCCGGCGCCACGCCGCGCTTCGTGCAGCTTCGCCCGCCGGACTGGAGTTTTGATCGCGATGAACTGACGCGCGCGTTCGGCCCGAATACAAAAGCGATCATCGTAAATACGCCGAACAATCCCACAGGCAAAGTGTTCTCGCGTGAAGAGTTGGAATTTATCCGTGACCTCTGCGTGCGTTGGAATGCGTTTGCGGTGACCGACGAAATCTACGAGCACATCATTTATGACGGCACGCCGCATATCTCTATGGCTTCTCTCGACGGCATGCGCGACCGTACGATCACCATCAACGGCATGTCGAAGACCTACAGCGTGACCGGATGGCGCGTCGGATGGGCCATCGCCCCGCCGGACGTCTCCACGTCCATACGCAAGGTGCATGACTTTCTCACCGTCGGCGCCGCCGCACCTCTGCAACAGGCGGGCGCCATCGCGCTCGAACTGCCGCAAAGCTATTATCTGAAGCTCGCGGAAAGTTATCTTGTGAAGCGCGACCGCATGCTTGGCATTCTGGCTGAGGCTGGCTTCCGCTGCTTCAAGCCCTCGGGCGCGTATTACATCATGACGGATATTTCAGATTTCGGTTTTGCCGACGATCTTTCTTTTTCGCGCTACCTCGTCGAGAAGATCGGCATCGCGGTCGTGCCGGGATCGAGCTTCTACGATGATCCCACGCAGGGAGCGAACCAGGTGCGCTTCACGTTCTGCAAGAAGGAATCGACGCTGGCCGCAGCCGCGAAGAAACTCTCAAAGCTTCGCGCCGGCTAGTACATTTGCGTCGCAGCTTTCGTAGCTGTCCCGCCAGCCCTGTGTTAGAATCCGCCGCGAAACCGGGAGAAAACCGCATGGCCATGGAGTTCGATTTGATACCGCAGGACACACTCGTCAAGGAAAACGGCAATGGCGCGGCCGTGGACATCCGCGCGAGCCGGACGCGCACTTTTTTCTGCATCATGGATATTACCGATCAGATCGAGCAGGAGTCGGCAGATGTGTCGATCTGGGGCTCCGCTGACGGTGAAAACTGGGGTACGCACCCCATACTGAAATTGCCTCAGCAATTCTATCGCGGCGAGACCCGCGCCGTCCTGGACCTGGTGTTGATTCCGGAATGCAATTTTATCCGCGCGGGTTGGGAATTGAACCGCTGGGGACGCGTCGCGCCGCTTCCGATGTTTGTGCTGGGATTGCGCGTGACGGAAGTTCCTGCAATGCCTGCACGTGTTCCACAGGTGCAGATAAGCGCGGCAGGATAGGAATTGGATTTGGAAAGCTTTCGGGCTACCACTCGGAGATTATGGGGTAGGAAGCCGACGGTCGGTTGCGATTTGGTGGTCGCTCCCTACCCCTCGAGTGGTCTTATCCCAGTAGACGTGCGATCCTCCCCGCAGGTTTCTTCATTCGCAGAAAAGTTCTAGAAAGTTTCGTTCTCCGTTATTCAGGTACTTAGGGCGAGCTTTGTCCTTTGATTCGTCCAAGTGAGTCACTCCGCAAAGTGCGAGTGAAAGGGGTGCTTCGAAGACACGGGTGTGCCGGAGCGCGGGCAGTGCCTCAGGGTTGAGGTGGCGGCAGGTGTGGAAGTAAAGGTGGGTCTTCTTCCTTGGATTGAGCCGGTTCACGTTCTGTGGACCCCGACTGGTCTTTTTTGCTGGATCCAGCCTGATCTTGGGTACTCGGGCGGGATTGGCCCTGTGTGTTGGATTTGGATTGATCTTGTGTAGTCGGGCGGGATTCATTTTGCTCGTTGGATTGGGCCTCGGCTTGCGCTTTCTGCATGGCCGCCTGTAGATTCTCTCGAGTCTTGCGGGCTTGGTCGGCCCCAGGGCCCGTCGGCACGAGTTTCAGGTAGCTATCAAGATCTTTCAGGAGCGCTTCGTAGTCGCGCAACTGGATATGGATGTTTGCGAGGACCAGGTAGGCCGGGGGATTGTCAGGTTTTAAATCACGAGATTGAATTGCACTCTTCTCGGCCTCTTCCGCCCGCTTGAGCGCCGTTAACGCGCGTGCCAGTTCGAAGTGGCCATGCCACGAGGAGGTGTCGAGCGCTACACCCTGGCGGGAAAGAGCCTCGGCTTCGGAATACCGGTTGGTGTTGTTGAGCAGTCCGGCAAGCAGGAACAGGGCATCAGGATACTGGCTCGAACTGAGTTCAATGGATTTCCGCATCGCCTCTTCGGCAGGAGCCGTCTCTTTCAGATTGATGTACGCGTTTCCCTCCTGTGCATAGGCCTCATAGAAATTCGGGAAATCCTTGATGGCGCGCTGAAACTGGACGATCGCACCTCGATAATCCGACTTGGAATAAAGTAGGCTGAGGCCTTTCTCATATTCATCATGCGCCTTGTGAGGGACACTGAGTTCGTGGGCGGAGATTGCCCCGCGGGAACTCGTACTCACGACAGTCGTTGGCCTTCGCAGAAAAATGGAAATGCCTCGCCGCGAGGCGTTGATGAGCGTAAACGTTTCCCGGTAAGGCTCGTAGTCTTGCACCGTAATTTCGACGGTATATTCCCCACTGGAAAGGCCGGAAAACTCGAATTCGCCATTTCCGCGCGTGAATGTGGTGTTTATGGGGATGCCTGTCGCTTGCTTCAGATCTACGCGAATATTTTCCATTTCGTGGTGGTCTTGATCATCGCGGACCGTACCGGCGACGCCAAATGTGGTCCTGGCGATAGCAGGACGGTCACCACCACCACGGGCAGGACCGCCAGGATTGTTCTGTCCGAGACTGGGCAGCACGCTGGCAATGATTATCAGGAGAGCGCCAAATGCGCGGCGAAAGAACATAAAACCTCCGATGCGGAGGAAAGTGCGCTAATTCTAGCACGTCCCGCGCCGGGCGGCGTAAGAGATAGAGGCGCCGGTAGTGGGCTAATTCTGTGTTGCTGGGAGTCCCGGAGGGACGCCACAACTTAGCCCATCGCGGAAGCGGTGGGAAAATGTGTCGAGGATGACCAGAAAACCCCGGCAGGGGTGACACATGGAACTCAGCCACATGAAATTAGCCCACTACCGAGGCGCCGTGTTAAGCGTCCAGTTCGATGGTCTGTAGGTACGCGGGTAGTGCGACGCGCCATCGAAAATTCGACTCGATGGCGGACTTGAGCGCCGTGGAAGCTGCCGGCTCGCCATGTACCAGATACGTTTGCCGTGGCGGTGTCGGAAGACCCGTGAGCCAGCGCATCAGTTCGCTTTTACCCGCGTGCGCGGAGAATTGCCGCAAGTTGATTACTTCCGCCGCGACCGGCACATCTTCGCCATGGATGCGCAGCGTCTTCGCGCCATCTTCGAGCGACCGGCCGCGCGTACCTTCGGCCTGGAAACCGGCGAGCAAAATCGCATTTCGCGTATCTGGCGCGCGCTGCGCGATGTGATGCAGCACGCGTCCGCCGGTGGCCATGCCGCTGGCCGAGATAATGATGGCGGGAGTCTTGACGTCGTTGATCTTCTTCGAGTCCTCAACTGTGCGCATGTAGTGCACGGTATGCGCGTCGAGCGGGTTCCCGTTGTTTTCCTCCTTCGTGAATATCAGATCGTGGTCCTCGTGGTGGCGCAAATACAGGCCCGTGACGCTGATGGCCATCGGGCTGTCCACGAAAACCGGAAGGCGCGGAATGCGGTTCGCGTTTTCCAGTTCGCGGATGATGTACATGATGGTTTGCGTGCGGCCCACGGCGAACGCGGGAATCACGATCACGCCGCCGCGCTTTGCAACGCGATTGACGACATCCGCCAGCGCGTCTTCCGGAGAATCGGAAGGGTGTTCGCGGTCTCCGTAGGTCGATTCGCAAAGCAATACATCGCAGCGCGGCGGAGTTGCGGGGTTCTTCAGGATCGGCTGGTCGTAGCGCCCGATATCGCCGGAAAACAGGACGACGGTTTTCTTGCCGTTTTCCGTGATTGTCAGCTCGAGGCTGGCTGAGCCGAGAATGTGTCCAGCGTCAAGCGGGCGCACGGTGAATTGCGGCGAGATGGTGAACGGATCGGAGCGAGGGATCTCACGAAACGCCTGCAGCACCGGTTCGACGTCTTCCTGTGAGTAGAGCGGCAGCGGAGGCTTGTGCTTGCTGTACCCGTAGCGCCCGGCGCGCTCGGCATCCTCTTCCTGCAGGTGAGCGGAATCAGGAAGCAGAAGATTGCACAACTCGATCGTGGCTGCGTCAGCGTAGATCGGGCCGCGAAAGCCGTCGCGGACCAGTCGCGGCAGGTAGCCCGTGTGGTCCAGGTGCGCATGCGTCAGAACGCACCAGTCGAACGAAGCCGGCTTTTCGGGGAGCGGGTTCCAATTGCGGAGACGAAGTTCCTTCAGGCCCTGGAACAGGCCGCAATCCACGAGAAGCCGCTTGCCTTCCGCTTCGACCAGATATTTCGAGCCTGTGACCGTTCCTGCCGCGCCGAGAAATGTGAGTTTCGCCATAGAGGAGCCATTCTAATTGAAGTCCGCGTCCTGCGTGTGCTACAGTTTTTTATCGTTTCTGCTTGCGGTGGGGCCGTGGCGCAGTTGGGAGCGCGCCTCGATGGCATCGAGGAGGTCGTGGGTTCGAATCCCATCGGCTCCACCAATCGTCCTTCCATGCACTACTACGTTTACATCCTTCAAAGTGAAACGACAGGTCGGTACTACGTTGGTCAAACGGAGCATCTGGAGGAGCGCGTTCGATATCACCAATCGGACTACTCCAAGGCGATCAAGAATCGAGGCCCGTGGAAGCTGCGACATTTCGAAGAATATCCGACGCGGGGTGAAGCAATGAAAAGGGAGAACTACATCAAGCGGCAGAAGGACCGCCGTTTCATAGAAGGCCTGTTGAGCGCGTCCCGGTAAAACCGGGAAGGTCGTGGGTTCGAATCCCATCGGCTCCACCAAATGAAAGGCAAGTGTGTCCCGGCAACGCCTACCACCAGGACTCAAACGGGGAATCCGGGTTATGGCGGAATTTTCATTATTCCTCCTTTACAGTCACTGACTTCCAGCGGTAGCCTTCCAATGATTTAGGACGTATGGTTAGGGTCCAGTTACGGGCATCATCGCGAACGAAGTCGGGTGCGGGCTCCATTTGGAGCCCGCCTAGAAAGAGGAACACTATGTCCCGCGTGGCCGCCGTTTTTGTACTCGCATGCCTGCTGGTGATGCCGGGATCCATCCTGGCGGCGCAGCGTCCCGGATCGACCTCTCCGAGCTCTTCACCGGCAGCGCAGCCTGCTACACCGTATTTCCCCGATCGATTCGACTGGCAGCACAAGAAGCCGGAAGAGGTCGGCATGGATGCTGCGCGTCTCGACGAGGCTGTAAGACAGGCCATCGCAACCGAGAATCCGGCGACGAAAGAAATGGCACTTTTTCTGGCAACGACGTTCGGAGCCAATGAGCCATTCGACGCCCCGATTGGTCCCGTGAAGGATCGCGGCGCCGCCAACGGCCTCATCATGCGTCATGGCTACATTGTCGCCGAGTGGGGTGACCCGAAACGCGTGGACATGACCTTCAGCGTCACGAAGACGTTTCTCACGACGGTGGTCGGACTGGCCTGGCAGCGCGGCCTGATTCGCGACGTCAACGATTACGCGCGCGATTACATGCCGCCCAGCGTCGATCTGTTCGAAGCGCCGCACAATCAAAAAATCAAATGGGACCACTTGTTGCGTCAGACCAGCGACTGGCAGGGAACCCTCTGGGGCAAGCCGGACTGGGCGGATCGTCCCGAGGGCGAGAGACCGGCCGACTGGCCGAACCGGAAACTGTGGGAGCCGGGCACACACTACAAGTACAACGACGTCCGCGTGAACGTGCTCGCTCTGGCGGCGCTCAACGTGTGGCGGCGGCCGCTACAGGATGTGCTGCGCGAAGAAGTCATGGAGCCAATCGGCGCTTCGTCCACCTGGCGCTGGTATGGCTACGATAACTCATGGGTGGAGATCGATGGCCAGAGGATCCAGGCGGTCACCGGTGGCGGCCATTGGGGCGGCGGGATGCACATCAACGCGTACGATATGGCGCGGTTCGGGTACATGTTCTTGCGCAACGGCAAATGGAAGGACCGCGCGATCGTCTCGGAAAAATGGATGCAGATGGCAAGGACGCCAGGGCCGGCGAACGCGAACTACGGTTTCGCGAACTGGTTCCTGAACACCGCCAGGAAACCGCTTCCGGCGGCGCCCGAGTCGGCCATTTATTTCGAAGGCAACGGAGCTAATATCATTTACATCGACTGGGACAACGACATCGTCGCGGTCGTGAGGTGGATTAGAGGCGGCGGCGCATTGAACGAATTCCTGGCCAAGATGCTTGCATCGCTCAAAGCACCCGCTCAGTAGGGGCCAGCTCGATCACACAAAATAGATTACTTTTCCCCGAGAGCGACTTCGTGCCGCGAATGACAATCGGCCTGGGGATCGTATGGCAGAGTCTTGCTCTGGTCCCCGTGGGAGACTTTGAACTCGGCTGTCTTCTTGATTTGTTCAGGCAAGCCTTCGATGCGCGCTTTGCCTTCAAAGTTCGTGCCAACTGTGAGATCCAACCTGTGAAGGCCCATAAAACCGTACCGGATCTGAATGCCGATCTTGGCGTCGTAGATACCTTTTCCAGACGAGTCGCTCACCACGAAATCCGCAGTGCAGGATCCTGCCCCGCCTTTCGCAATAGGAACTTCCGCGCTGTTCGGCGCCTGCGGCCCGGGAAAAGGGCTGCGTGCGAAAGTCGAAACCGACACAACAAGCAGGCCCGCCAGCCAACTTGCCAGCCGCATTCTGTGTGAGGTCTGCATAAGAACTCCCTCAAGCCGGGACGATAGTCCAGGTCCCTGCGAGGCTTCCGCGCGCTCTCGAAAGTATACCGGAATCAGGTATCCACTGGCCGCCTGATCCTTACTCTGCTCCCGGAGGGTGGGACAACGTCTTGGCGCACCTGAAATTGGCGTGCCCCAACTTTACGTCTTATGCAAGGGAGCGACGCTCGATGTTTATCGGGAGCGATCCCGTCTACGCTTTGTGGTGCAAATCCGCAGCTGATCGGCACTGTAGGTATGCTATATCTTGCTCGTCGGTAAGGTGCACCAACCGCGTATGTGCGGTTCGGTTTCACTTCAGTAGCAGGAGGACAACCATGTCAATCCCTTCTCCCAAAGCGTTTCGATTTTTGGTGGCCGGATGGGTGGCGGCAACGCTGGTCGTAGCTGTCATTCAGGCTCAGGGCGTGCAGGTATCAACCCAGCAGCGCCAGGAAAGAGCTACGGCCCGGCTCCAGAAAGAGGTGCGGCACGTCCTTGTGACGCAGCCGTTTTACACGGTGTTCGATAATCTGGCGTATAAGACTGACGGCGACCGCGTGACCCTATTGGGCCAAGTCGTTTCCTCGGCGCTCAAGTCCGACGCCGCAAATGCAGTCAAGTCCATCGAGGGTGTTTCGGTTGTGGATAACCAAATCGAGGTCTTACCCGTATCGCCGAACGACGAGCGAATCCGCCGGGCCGAATTCCGGGCGATTTACTCCGCGTCCGGCATGACGAAATATTCGATTCAGGCCGTGCCGCCCATTCACATCATCGTAAAAAACGGCCACGTGACGCTGGTTGGGGTGGTCGCAAACAACGCTGACAAGATTCTTGTCAACGCGCGCGCAAATTCGGTTTCGGGCGTGTTCTCGGTAACGAACGAATTGACAGTCGAGAAATAGCCTTCGGGAGTGATTGTCGCTGAGAAGAAGGGCGTTTTGTAATAGCTGAAACCTTGCCGGAACACAAAATAGTGCGCTGGAATCCCTCGAAGGGCATATAGTGTGGGGCTGCTGAGAGCCAAAAACGGAAATTCAGGCTAAGGTGTTCCATGCTAACGCGACGACAGTTTTCTCAATTGATCCTGGGCTCCGGCCTGGTGGCTTCAAGTAACTTCGATGCAGAGGGTGCTTCACCTCTTTCCCCCGCCCAGGGTGCAGAACAAGCCGCCACGCAGGATTGCGACTTGTTGATTAAGGGCGGCACGGTCATCGACCCCGGGCGGAACTTGCACGCTCCGCTTGACGTGGCGGTGAAGGACGGCAAGATTCTGGAACTCGGGCCCGATATCCCTGCCGCTCGGGCTCTCAGGGTCGTTTCCGCCAAAGGTAAAATTGTCACGCCCGGCCTCATCGATGTCCACGTCCATATTTTCGAAGGAGTGGGTCCTACAGGACTGAATGCAGATCAATACTGCCTCGGCCGTGGAGTTACGACGGCGGTGGACGCCGGGTCGACGGGCTACGCCGACATCGCCGGATTCCGGCAATACGTTATCAAGCCTTCGGCCACTCGAGTCTATGCGCTGGTGGACATCGGGGCTCGCGGCACAATTCTGGGTTTAATCGGAAACTATGCAAACCTCGATTGGGTGAACGCGCAGTTGACAGCGCGAGCGGCCGAAACCAACAAACCCGACGTCGTGGGGATCAAGGTCCGGCTTTCAAAGGAGATCACGGGTTCGAACGATCTGGAGATCCTGAGAAGAGCGCTGGAGGCAGCCAGGCTCTCTCAACTGCCCTTAACGGTGCACGTCGGTGATTCCTTTTCTCCCCTGCCGGAGATACTCCGCCAGCTGCGAAAAGGTGATGTGTTGACGCACTGTTTTACCGGACGGCCGCACGGGCCGCTCGATGCAAATGGGAAGCTCATCCCAGAGATGCTGGATTGCCGGCAGCGGGGCGTATTTTTCGACGTGGGCGACGGCGGGCCTCATCTGGACTTGGACGTAGCGGAAAAGTGTCTGCAACAAAATTTCCTGCCCGACACGATCGGCACTGACCTTGGGGGCTTGAGTTACAACGGACCTGTCTTTGATCTGGTCACGGAGCTCTCGAAGTTTTTGCTCATCGGATATAGCCTGGACCAGGTGATTGAACGGGTCACGGTCAGGCCGACGCGCATATTCAATTTTGGGGTAGAGCTCGGCAGTTTGCGGCCGGGCACTGTGGCGGACATAACCGTCCTCGAGGTCCGCGAAGGGTCATTTCTTTTTACCGACAGCACCGGGAAGAAACGCACGGGGCGGCAGAAGCTCCAGAGCGCGGCGGCCATTCGCGCCGGGAAGCTCTACGTGAACCGAAGCGAAGACCTGCCGAATATTTAGGGACCTGCCGGGTAGGACAGCCTCCGAGCGCATCTGAGATTCGGGTGCCGCATCCTTGCGCCCTTCGCGAGGGTGCGATGCTTGGTGTGGGGGAACCAAAACGGGAATTCTGTGCTAGATGAGGAGGACGACGTGGAAGACAATCGCGCCAACATGCCCACGGAAAAGAACGGCCCAATCTTAACGCGGCGCCGCATCTTGCAGGGCGCGGGTGGAATTATCGCGGCCGCGGCATTTCCTGCCGAGGGGGCGACGCCTTCGGCGCTTCCCCCCAGTCAAGGTTCTCCGAAGGCGCCTTCGATGGCTGCTGCCGATATCACCGGCCGATTGGCGCGCTACATGGTGGAAGCGCGGAGCCGAACTCTCCCGCCGAAGGTCGCGCAGGAAGGAAAACACCGTATCTTGGACACGCTGGGGGCGATGGTTTCGGGAGCCCGTCTGAAGCCCGGAGAGATGGCCATCCGCTACGTACGAGGGCAGGGCGGCGTCCCGGAGGCTTCGATCTTCACCACGGATATCAGGACTTCCGCTGTCAACGCCGCTCTGGCCAACGCGATGCTCGCCCACGCCGACGAAACGGATGACGTCGAACTGGTCACGAAGACGCATCCCGGTAGTTCGGCGGTTGCCGCCGCGCTGGCCATGGCTGAGCGGGAAGGCAGCTCAGGAATGGAGCTGCTCAGGGCAGTAACGCTTGGCTACGATGTCTGCTGCCGTTTTCTCATGGCCCTAGGACC
>JBGPXQ010000108.1:0-8165 GCA_041492805.1 Terriglobia bacterium
CATGTCGCAACCGCTCTGATCGAAGCTGGCGACTTCAACCGGGCGCGGGCCCTGCTCGCGATCATCCGCAACACGATGATCGATTCGGGCGAACACGATGCTTTGGCGAAGACTATTGCGCGGCTGTCCGAGCTCCGTCCCAAACAGATCGAGCCACTCGAATGGCTGGTCGATTTGTACGGGAGGGCCAGCGATTCGTTCCGCCTGCCGGATGCGCTGGCGCAACTGGCGCGCGCGCTCGAAGACTCGGGAGACGACAAGAGAGCGCTTGAAACATACGAGCAGTTGCTCGAGCGAACTCCAGAAGACGAAGCGACGCGTCGCAAGTGCATGGAGTTGCGCGCGAAGGCCGGGCTTGAGCCTATGGCGGTCGAGACTCCGTCGCCGGTGAAATTAGCGCAGCAAGCAGCGAGGACCGAACCTGCTCCTCCCGCGTCTTCTGAACCGTCACTCGATGAAGAAACGCAGCGCTACGTCACGCAAGCTCTGACCGACGTCGACCTGTTTTCGAGCTATGGACTGATGCAGAAAGCCATCGACCTGCTCGAAAGCGTATTGGAGCGCGCCCCGCAACATACTCCAGTCCTGGAACGTCTCCTCGACCTTTCCGTCGGCGCTGGTAATGACCGGCGCACGGCAGAACTCGCCGCAATGCTTGAACAAGTTGCGATTGGGCGCAATGATCGTGCCGGTGCCGAGAGATACGCTGAATTTCGGCGCCGTTTCCAGCGCGCGGCAGATCATTCCCCGTCGGAAGCAGCCGCTCCTACGCAGGCTTCCGCGGCCAAGGTGCCGGAGTTTTCCATTCCAACAATCGAAGCGCAACTGGACGAACCCCTCACGGAGATCCCCGCCGAGCCCCCTCCTATGGAGCAAATCAGCGCTCCGATCCCGGTGGAATCGGTTGTGCACGAAGTGGATTTGTCGGATGAGTGGGCGGCGTTGTCCCAACAGTTGGATGTCGCGATGCAAGGGGCCGCGCAAGCCACTGTCGATGACGCGCCGGTAGCTCATCCGGAGGCGACCGCCTCCGCGCTTGTTGTTGCGCCGGATGAATCGAAGGAAGAGGTCCTTGCCGGACCGCCTGCCTTTGATCTCGAACTGCAGCCGCCCGCGACCACAGGCGCTTCACAAGACGAAGCTCTATCAGCAGATTCGCTCTTGGCGGAACTCGCGGCGGAATTGGAGTCGACGACATCGTTTCTGGGAACTCCAGCAGGGATGGGCCAACACGCGGCGCCACCCTCTGCGCAGTCTACTGCCGCGGAGATCGCACCCCCGAGGGACCGAACACCCGCAAACAGGGCTGCCGTACCTGCTGCGCCCGCTGGCGGCGGGATGGGCGGGCCGCTTGGCGATCTCTTCGAAGAATTTCGTTCCGAACTCGGCGAGATGGGCAAAGAAGACGAGGATCTCGAGACCCACTACAACCTGGGCATCGCCTACCGCGAAATGGGTTTGCTCGAGGAAGCCATCAGCGAATTCCAGAAGGTCGCCAAATCGGCCGATAAGGGACCGGCGTTTCGTTTTGGGATGCAATGCTGCACGCTGTTGGGCCTGTTATTCATGGAGAAAGGCCAGCCCGCCATCGCTGCGATCTGGTACGAGCGCGCGCTTCAGACGCCCGGACTCGATCCGGAATCCATCCTTGCGTTGCGGTATGATCTGGGAGTGGCACAAGAGCTGGCCGGTGATACGGCCGCAGCGGTTAAGAGCTTCTCTCAGGTTTATGCGATGAATATTGATTACCGCGATGTCGCCGAGCGGATCTCTCTGCTTGGGAAAGCGCGCTAGGCAACACCGGGATGAAATCCTTCCTTCGTGTGCTGCTTAGCCTCGACGTCTTCCTGCTCGGGGTGCTGTTGATTCTCATCCCCTGGCTGGGATATTGGGATCACAACTTCTTTCTCGACAAGTATCCTGGACTGATTCCTTATCTGCTGCATCCTTCCGTGCGCGGCGCTGTGACCGGCCTGGGCGCGCTCGACATCCTGCTCGCCGGAAGCATGCTGCGGGGACGTGCGAACTCCGTTGCGACCCGAACGTAAACCCATTCTCTGCTACGTGACCGACCGGCACGCGCTTGAGCGCGCACGTGCCCCCTCCATTGGCGATCCTATTCCTCAAAATGCCGTGACTGATCCCGCGCACGCACTACTCGAAACCATCCGGAAGACGGCAGCCGCCGGAGTCGACTGGATTCAGATCCGCGAAAAAGACCTCGAGGCATGCACACTAGCCGAACTGGCGCGCCTCGCGGTCGCCGCTACGCGGGAGATGGGCACGAGGATTCTGGTCAACGACCGTCTCGATGTTGCGCTTGCTGCGGGCGCGGCGGGGGTGCATCTGGGCGAAACGTCCCTGCCGGCAGAAGCAGTGGCGGAATGGCGCCGCTTTGCTGGTTGTATGGACTTCAGGATTGGCGCATCGTGCCATTCGGTTGAAGCAGCGTGCGGGGCCGAGCGCGCTGGCGCGGACTACATTTTCTTCGGTCCTGTGTTCGCGACGCCGTCAAAAGCGGCGTTCGGTGCGCCGCAAGGAATCGAGCGGCTTCGTGAAGTTAGCCGCGCGGTGCGCATTCCAGTTCTCGCCATCGGCGGCGTGACCATCGAAAATGCCCATTCGTGTTTCGCTATGGGTGCAGCTGGCGTGGCGGCGATCCGGCTATTTCAGGAGTCGGAGGACGTATCCGCCGCAGTAACCAGCCTCCGAGAATAACTACGCACTTTCGGCAGCAGGAGAGGGAGCTGCAGGAGGCGGCGAGGGCTGCGGAATATTCCTGCGGCGGAGCAGCTCGACGATCTCGTAGTAGAGCTTTGATCTTTGCTGGTAGCGTTCGTTCGCGCGCGTTACATAACGCACCAGAATCTCGAAACCGAGGTTCGCCGGGCGAACACGGATTGCCGGCCCGCCCGAGAGATCGCGTGGTCCCCGGATGTTGCCCAGGCGAGCCCACTCCTGTTCGGCGAGTCGCGTGTTTGCTTCCGTTTCCGTAGCCACGATTTTCTGAATTTCATTCACGATCGGATAGGGGTCCCGATCGGTGGGAAGCACAATTTGCAATTCATCCCAGAGCCACTGGCCGGAGGTCGAAAAGTTGAAGTAGTGGCCTTCGATAGCGTAACTATTGACGAAAGTCACGCGGCGTCCCGTGGGATGCCCGGCGTCGTTCCAGTTGCCGGTTTCGAGCAGCACGGTATGGAACAATCCGATTTCGACGACTTCCCCGCTGACACCGTTGATTTCCACCCAATCGCCCTGCCGGATTCCGTTTTTCCCCATCAGCACGAACCAGCCGAAAAAGCCGACGATGAAGTCTTTGAGTGCTACGGTGAGGCCGGCCCCGGCTAGCGCAAGAACGGTTGCCATTTGACTTGGCGGACCAAAAATTACCAGCAAAATCAGAATCGCACCTGTGACGCGCGCGGAAACGCGCACGACGGTATGCAGCGTGAATAGCCGCCTGCGGTCTGGCGCGAGACGCTCGAAAAATTTATCCGTGGATCGGTTGAAACCGAAGACAACCAGCGCGATAAAGAAGATCCACATGAGAGAGACAAACAGTCCGTGTAACAGCATACGTTGGCGCGCCGCGACGCGCGCACCCCACTGCCCGTAGATGCCCGCCAAATCCTGTTCATCCCGGATGCGATGGTCGAGTGCGGCAATTCTCTTTTGTGCCACAGAGACCGAGTGCAGGGAGGAGAGGGCCACCTCGCCTTCAGCGGTCGTGGCAACGGTGGGAGATGCATCTGACGCAGCGTTACTGGATGGCGTCCCTGCCTGTCCCTTGGACTGACCCTGAGCAAGCTGCCGTGTGAGATTGTCGTGCCGGCCGGTAAGGGCGGCGCCCTCGGCGTTCGCCTCCTGCTGCGCCTGGCGGAGACGTCCCAGATCGGAGCGAAGCACATACCAAACGCGTGCGCGTGCAACGAGCGAGTTGGAGATGGGCACCCTTGCGCTCGCCTGGCTCCCGGCTGCGCTCGTATCCATCTCGCCTCCGCTATCATGTTGAGCGGAATTGTGCTGGTCAATCATCTGTTGGATCCGGCTCTGCGGGTCGCCACCGGCCCGCGCCAGATCCTCATCCGCGTCGGCGAGTTCGTTTTCCTCCAGCTCCAGTCGCGCTTTGGCGAGTTCAAGCTGCAGCGAGGCGGCGCTCTTTTCGTTGTCACGTGCGCCGGCAAGCAGCTTGGTGAAGCGTGCAACCTCGGCGTCGCCGTCGGAGACTCGTTTTTCCGCCACAGCAATCCGATCAAGGATTGCCCGAATTTCGGGAGTGGATGGTAGGGGCTGCGACGCCGCTTCGTAGAGCGCCCCAGTGAAAGCGAGATCGATTTCATGATCCGCCAGGCGCAGCGCATCGCGCGCCAATCCTTGCTCTTCTGTCCCGGTGGCGAGCGGAGCCAGGGCGCGCGCAGTCTGGAGCGGCCGCATGTCTACGGGAGATTGTGCTGCTGCGGGCCGTCTTCTTAGGACAAGAGCTGTGCGATTTGCCCAGTCGCTGGTTACCAGCACACCCAAGCCCCCGATCGCAAGGAGAGCGAGTAGAACGATGAGAATGATGCGCTGGTTAGACTGCATCGGTATCCCCCGGCCATTCTAATACGCAAACCGGGGGGCCATGTTTGGGAAATAGCTGGGCAAATGCCAACAGGGCCCATATTCAGGTCTAGGCGCCGAGCCAGCGGCCCGCGGGCTCCCACCCCTCGACGTGATCGCAGATCACCTTAAACGTGGCCGTAATCGGGATCGCCAGGATGAGACCGATAGCGCCCCAGAGCCATCCCCAGAACAGCAGCGCGATGGTGACGGCTAGTGCGTTCAAATGGACGCGGCGGCCAACGATGGCAGGCATCAATACGTTGAGGCCAATCAAGTGAAAAAAACTCAGCATTGCGGCAACGCCAACATAAGGACCAACTGTGCGCCACTGCGCCATGCCGATCAAATAAGGAGGTAGCCACGCCAGGACCGCGCCCAAGTATGGCACTAGATTCAGCAGGCCCGAGACGCACCCTGCCAGAAAAGGATAATCCAAATGAATCGCCAAAAAAAATGCCCAGCTTGCGAGCATCAATATCAGCGCCACTAGAGCGTTGCCGGCAACGTAGCTGCGAAGCATAGCGCTAACCTGATCGAGCGCTTCCTTGACGCGCGTCCGGTTTTCGGCGGGGAATAATTCCATTGTGACACGCCAGATCCGCCGCTTGGCAGCGAGCATGAAGAACACCAGAAACGGCAAAAAGGTCACGACAAGCAGGATGGAATAGAGCGAGCCTGCGCCGCGAAACAACAGTTCGCGGACTGGCCGCGATTCGGCGATGCGCACAGGCGGGCGCCCCTTTTCTTCTTCCGGCGCAATCGCTTCAACTTGTTTTTCCACCGTGGCCAGCTTGCGGTCAATTGCCGTCGCGGCGTGGCGCACTACCGCGCTGTAGTGCGGCCAATCGGCAGCGAACTGATCCGCGCGGTCGACCACCAGATAGCCCAGCCCCCCGACCACCGACGTGACCCCCAGAAGCACGAGTAACGCCCCGAGAGACCGTGGAATACGCACTCGTTCGAGGAATTCGACAACGGGATCGAGAAAATATGCGAGCAGGACGGCCAGCAACAGCGTCATGACGATGCTCGAAGCCAGGTACAAGAACGCAAACACGATTCCCAGAGCGATGATGCGCTGGGAGGAGTTTGATCGTGAGGCAAATCGTTTGTCTTCGGTTTGCATGACGGATCTAAATTCACCATAGCACACCGGTGCATGGGTACAAACCTCGGCTTGCTCCGGGCGGCACGGCTGCGATACCGTAGGATCCACGACGATGCTCGCCACCGCATTGCTGATTAATCCCCTGGCGCGCCTGGATGCTCGATCGGCGCTCGACGTCCTGATCATTGCGATCTTGATCTACTACCTGCTGAAATTGCTGCGTGGGACGCGCGCCGTCCAAATGCTTGTGGCCATCGCGCTGCTGATGCTTTTTTATCGCGGCGCTCAGTGGGCGCGGCTCGAAATGGTCGAATGGTTGATCACCACGCTGCTGCCCTACATAGCGATCGCGTTGATCATTCTCTTCCAACCGGAAATTCGCCGCGCTCTTTCGCGGTTCGGACGCAACCTTTCCCTGATGAAATTCGCTTCGCACAATCCAAAAGCCTTCAATGACGATATCGTGATGGCCGCCGAGTATTTTTCACAAAACCGCATCGGGGCGCTCATGGTCGTCGAACGCCAGGCGGGCCTGCGAACGTATATCGAAAGTGGAATCCCACTCGATGCAAAGCTTTCCTACGACCTGCTGGTTTCGATTTTCCGGCCTGGCTCTCCGCTGCACGACGGCGCCGTGATTATCGAGGGATCACGAGTAGCTGCTGCAGGCTGCTTCCTTCCACTGTCGCTGAATCCCATGATTTCGCAGCAGCTTGGAACTCGGCATCGCGCGGCCATCGGAATTACCGAGGATAGCGACGCTGTCGTGGTGCTGGTTTCGGAGGAAACGGGCTCGATTTCACTCGCATCTGGCGGAGCGATCGACACGAATCTCACGCCTGAAGAACTCAGCGACCGCCTGAGTGAGATGGTCTCGCGCCGGAGGACAACCCTGGTGCTGCCCGCCGCGCTTTCGAACGTCCGGACACCGGCGCGAAGATAGACGATGCGGCTCTTGCGCAAATACGTCTTAGCCAACGCAACGTTGAAGCTTCTGGCGCTCGGCATTTCATTTCTGTTGTGGGCAACATACACCTCGGAGCCGTTCGCCGAAGTAGGCTTCCAGGTGACGCTCGAGTTCACCAGCTTGCCTCCCCAGCTTGAAATTTCAGGTAACGTGCCTACTTCGGTGCAGGTGCGTCTGCGCGGGCGCTCGGCGCTGCTGCGGCGGTTGATTCCGGCCGACCTGAGCCTCCGCGTGGACTTGAAAGACGGTAAGGAAGGGACTTCCAAGATAAGGATCGCTCCAGAAATGGTGGGAGTTCCGTACGGTGCGAGCGTGGTCCAGATTTCACCTTCGGAATTCAACGTTACTCTTGTGCCGCGCCACGGGCTTGCTCCGCCTAACGGATAAAAGAGCGTATGCTAGACTTTTGGTGGCCCGGCATGGCTCTCCGTCCATTCTGACTTCACCATGACCAAGGAATTGTTCGGCACCGACGGCATTCGCGGGATTCCAGGCACGTATCCGCTGGACGACGCCACTCTGTACGGCGTCGCGCGGGCTCTCGGAAAATATTTATTGGAACGCGACGCGAAACCGCGCGTCCTGATCGGCATGGATACGCGCGAGTCGGGACCGCATATTGCCGCGCGACTTGCCGCAGGGCTCGCCGATGATGGCGTGGCTTTCGTTTCCGCGGGCGTAATCAGCACGCCGGGCGTTGCTTGTCTGGTGCGGCTGAAACAATTCTCAGCGGGTATGGTGATTTCCGCCTCACACAACCCATTTCACGATAATGGCGTGAAGCTGTTTGCCGGATCGGGTATGAAATTCCCCGACGAAGTCGAGGAGCACCTCGAAATTGAGATTCACAATCACAAAGGGTATGAGGCGGCCCAGCATGGGATTGCCGTTCCTACCGACCGCGCGCTCGATGAGGAATACCTAGCGTACTTGCGCGGGCGGGTGATTCCGGGCGCGAAACTCTCAGGGATGAAACTCGTGCTCGATTGCGCCAACGGCGCCGCAAGCCAACTCGGGCCAACCCTGTTTCGCTCGCTCGGCACCGACGTGATCGCGATTCACGACGAGCCGAATGGACGCAACATTAACGATGGCTGCGGATCGCTCCACCCGGAGAATCTGCGGAAGAAAGTGGTCGAAACGCACGCCGCCCTGGGGGTAGCCTTTGACGGTGATGCCGACCGCGCGATGTTCGTGAGCGCGAACGGGCGCCATGTGGACGGCGACGGCGTCCTGCTGGCCGCGGCGCGATTCCTGAAATCCACCGACCATCTGAACGGCGGACGCGTGATCGGTACGACAATGGCGAATCTCGGTCTCGAGCGCGCGCTCCAAGCCGAGGGCTTGACCCTCGCTCGAGTGCCCGTGGGCGACCGGTATGTGCTCGAAGAGATGCTGCGCAGCGGCGCGAATCTGGGCGGCGAGCAATCGGGACACATTATTTTCCTCGACGACGCCACCACCGGCGACGGGCTGCTCACGGCG
>JBGPXQ010000109.1:0-8065 GCA_041492805.1 Terriglobia bacterium
CCTGCCGCTGAGCCTCCGCGAAGCGGACATTTGAACGGAGCCTTCCAGCCGTGAAGATCGGCTGCGTCAGCGAGGGGCCGAAATTCCAAATTCCCGCGGGCCCTGAGAAAAGCTTCAACAGATCGGGGCTCTGGAATCCGCCCGTACCTGTGAGTGAGATGTCCGGAAAGTAAGCCGCCTTCGCAACTCCGATTTGAGCGTTTGCGGCGATCAATTGCTGCTCGGCCTCGCGGATGTCCGGGCGGCGTTCCAAGAGAACCGACGGAAGTCCCGCAGGTACGCTGGGGGAGTGCGGCTGATCGGTCAACTTGCGGCCACGGGGTACCGAGCCGGGATTCTCGCCCAGAAGGCTCTTGATGAAATTTTCCTCCTGCTCGATTTGCTGCTCCAGGGTAGGGATCTCTGCGGCAGCGGTGAACACCAACTGTTCCGCCTGCCGCACATCGAGCATCGAGGTGGATCCGTGGTCGGCCAGGAGTTGGGTCAATCGCAATGAGTCCCGGCGAGAAGCGAGCGTTTCCTTGGAAATCTCCAACTGCAAGTCAAGTGCGCGAAGCTGAAAATAAGCGCTGGCTAGATTGGAAACGAGGGTGGTGATCACTGCTCGGCGGCCCCATTCGCTAGCCAGTAAATTGGCGCGTGCCGCTTCCGTTGCTCTCCGGTATTTGCCCCAGAAATCAAGCTCCCACGAGGCGGATAGAACCACCCGCCCCGAAGTTTCTTCAAATTCAGGAAATCGGGGAGATTTCGCTATGCGCTGGCTCGTGATGTCTGCCCCGGCGCTCGCGGAAGGAAATTGGTTCGAGCGAGCGATTCCCAACTGCGCTTGCGACTCTAGGATACGGGCTGCAGCAATACGAACATCGTAGTTCTGCTGAAGCGCCGAGCGGATCAAGGCCTGCAGTTGCTCGTCCTGGAAGACCTCCCACCATTTCTGATCGCCCAGCGAAGCGGTTTCGGCCTTGGCCGCTTCTTCCGTCGTCAAGCCCCGGTATGTCTCTGGGACCGTGACCGTGGGCCTTTTGTAATTTGGGCCCACGGTGCAACCCGCGCAAAGGATCGGGATGAACAAGATGGCGACGTACTTTCTCATCTCAATCAGTTCCTCTCGTCGGATCGGGCCCCGGCAAGGGCATCGCGCCCGGGACCGGCATCTCACCCGCCTTCTTCTCCGAGAGCTTTTCCACGACATAGAAGACGGCCGGGATAAAGAAAATACCGATGGCGCTCGCGGCCAGCATGCCTCCAATGACGGTGGTGCCCATAATCTGACGGGCCACCGACCCGGCCCCGGAGGCCGTCCACAGCGGGACGCAACCGAGGATAAAAGCAAAGGAGGTCATCAGAATCGGCCGCAGACGCAGCCTGGCTCCCTGGAGAGTAGCGTCCACCAAGGGCATTCCTTTCTCATAGCCGTCCTTGGCGAACTCCACGATCAGAATCGCGTTCTTGGCGGCCAAACCGATGAGCATCACGAGGCCGATCTGCGAATAAACGTCGCTTTCAATTTGGACCATGTAGGCGGGCAAAAAGGCGCTGAGCACGGCGCGGCGCAACCAAAGAATCGCGAAGGCGCCGAATATGGCGATGGGGGTGCTCAGCAGCACGCTGAACGGCAACGTCCAGCTTTCATAGAGGGCCGCGAGGATCAGAAAAACGAAAAGAAGCGAGAACCCGAAGACCACTGAGGCCGGCACGCCTTGCTGCGCCCTTTTCTCTTGATAGGACATCCCCATGTAGTCGTAGCCCATCTCGCGCGGCATGGTCTGCGCGAAGACTTCTTCAAGCGCCGCGGTGGCCTGGTCAGCGCTAAAGCCGGGCGCGGCGCTGCCGTTGATTTGTGCGGCGCGATACTCGTTGTAGCGCATGGTGAACTCGGGCCCGGGACGCGACTCGAATTTCGTGAGGGCGGCAAGCGGAACCATCTCGCCTCTGTTGTTGCGAACAAAGAACTGGCCGACATTTTCAGCCCGTGTCCGGTAGTCGCCTTCCGCCTCGATGTAAACCTGCCACTGGCGGCCGAAGCGGTTGAAGTAGTTGATGAACAGCCCACCCATGAAGGCCTGAATCGTCCTGTACACATCGTTGATTGAAACACCCTGTTTGATAACTTTGTCGCGGTCCACGTCCACGAATTGCTGCGGCACGCTCGGCAGGAAGGTAGTGCTCAGGCCTGCAATCTCGGGACGCTTGCGGGCGGCGGAGAGGAATGTGTTCAAGTTAGTCGCCAGGAACTGAACGTCGTTACCGGATCGGTCTTCGAGAACGAAAGTGAATCCACCGGAAGTGCCGACCCCAGGAATCGCGGGGGGCGAGAAGGAAAAAGCGATACCCTCGGGAATCTTGCTCAGTTCCTGGTTGATGCGCTGCTTGATCATCTGAAACTGTTGGTCCCTTGACTTGCGGTCGCTCCAATCCTTCAGCGTGACGAAGAAAAAAGCGTTGTAGCTGGTGCGCACAAAGCTCAGCAGACTGAAGCCGACGACGCTGGTGGTGTATCGGACTCCCGGCGTCTGTGCCAGGGCGGTCTCAATTTTCCTCGCGACCTCGTCTGTGCGTTGGAGAGAAGCTGCATTGGGGAGCTGGAGATTGATATAAAGATAGCCTTGGTCTTCGTCGGGCAGGAAACTTGATGGGACGCTGCGGCCAAAGAAAGCAGCCGCTGCGCCGAACACCACCAGGAGGACCAATGCGACTGCGCTCTTCCGAACTAGCCAGCCGCATAGGCGAACATAAGTATCTGTGGCCTTTCCAAACAGGCGGTTGAACCAAGCGAAGAACCTTCTCAGCAGTCCTTTGCTTTCCACCTTCGGGCGAAGCAGGAGCGCGGCGAGTGCGGGGCTGAGGGTAAGTGCATTGAACGCCGAGAGAATCACCGAGATGGCGATCGTCACCGCGAATTGTTGGTAGAGCCTGCCGGTAATGCCCGGTATGAAAGCTGTTGGAACGAACACCGCGGAGAGCACAAGGGCGATGCCAACAACGGGGCCGGAGATCTCTTCCATCGCCTTGAGAGCAGCGTCCTTCGGGGTCAAGCCCTCCTCGATGTGACGCTCGACTGCTTCGACCACCACAATGGCGTCGTCCACCACCAGGCCAATGGCCAGGACAAGACCGAACAGAGAAAGGGTGTTTATGGAGAAACCGAATAGCGGGAAGAAAATAAACGTGCCGACCAACGAGACCGGCACCGCAAGCAATGGAATCAGCGTGGCTCGCCAGCCCTGCAAGAAAATGTAGACAACGATGATCACCAGGCCGATGGCAATCAGAAGAGTCAAGATGATTTCCTTCATTCCCTCCGTGACCGCCCGGGTGGTATCCAGCGAAACGACATAATCTACGTCCGAGGGGAAACGTTGCTTTGCTTCGCCTAAGAGTTTCTTGACGCCGGCAGCCGCCTCGACCGCGTTGGAACCGGGCAACTGATACACGGCAACGATGGCTCCCGGCTTCCCATTCAGGCGGCCCACAACGCTGTAGTTTTGAGCGCCTAATTCGACGCGGGCCACGTCCTTCAGCCGCACGGTTCCGCCATTCGGCGTTTCTCGGACCACGATCTGTCCGAATTCTTCCGGCGAAGTCAGACGACCTTGCGCGCGGACGGAGTAGGTGAATTCCTGGCCCTTTGGCGCAGGTTCACTGCCGACCTGTCCCGCTGGGTTCACGGTGTTCTGCGTTTGGACTGCACTCACGATTTCCGGGACGGTGATAGCCAGCTTGGCCAGCTGGTCGGGCTTGACCCAAAGCCGCATGGCGTATTGCCCTGCGCCGAAAATCTGGACGCTCCCGATGCCATAGAGACGTGTGAGCTGATCGCTCAGGTTGATGTAAGCGTAGTTGGAGAGGAACCGCGCGTCGTACGTACCGTTCGGCGAGTACAGAGTGACGAGCATAAGCGGAGCCGTCACGGTTTTCTGGACCGTGATTCCGTAGTTCGTCACATCAATGGGAAGCTGGGATGCGGCTTGCGTCTGACGCATCTGGGTAAGAATGAGATCGGTGTTCGGATTTGTTTTCACGTCGTAGTCCACGATCAATCTCATTCCCCCGTCAGCAGTGGAGTTCAGCGAATACATGTAATTCATGTTATCCACGCCGCTCATCTGCTGCTCGATGGGAGTTGCCACAGACTGCTCGATCGTCTGCGCATCCGCGCCGATGTAGGTGGCCAGCACCTGAACTTCTGGTGGAACGATGTCCGGGAACTGGGCAACTGGGAGGCTCAGAATCGTTATGGCGCCCACGATCACCATCACGATCGAGATCACCATGGCTACGATGGGGCGGTTGATGAAGAACTTGGACATGTCTCAGTGACCCTCGGCAGTGGGGCCGATTGGCTTGGGGTTGACGATCGCACCACCTCTGACCTTCTGTACCCCCTCGACCACGACGCGCTCCCCCGGTTTGAGGCCCTCTTCGATGATCCAAAGTGTGCCGACGCGTTCGCCGACCTTCACCAGACGGATGCTCACTTTGTTCTCGCTTCCCACCACCGCTACCTGATACGTCCCCTGCAGCTCGGTGACAGCGCGCTGAGGGATCACCATCGCGCCTTGTCTCGTGGTAGTCGCCGCACGCACACGTCCGAATTGTCCCGGACGAAGGATATTCTTCGGATTGGGAAAGGCTGAAACGATTCGGATGCTGCCCGTGGTCACGTCCACCTGGCGATCCGTCAGAAGGATCCAGCCTCTTTCCGGGTAAAGGGTTCCATCCGACAAGATGAGGTCCAGGGGTGGGGCATCTGTGGGCACCTGCTGCTGAGCATGGGCATTAATTCTGTCGGCGAAGCGCAAGTACTCCTGCTCGCTGATTGGGAAGTAGGCTTTAATCGGATTCACCTGCGATACCGCAGTCAACACGGTCGTCGGACTTACCAGGTTTCCAATCTGCACTTGAGCGATCCCCGCGATGCCATCAATGAGCGATGTGACGCGAGTAAATCCCAGATTGAGCTCGGATTGTTCCACCTGGGCCTGGGCCGATTTGACCGCGGCCTTGGCGGCGAGGTTCGCCTGGATGTCGTTATCCAGTTGACTTTGAGCGATTGCTCGCTCTTTCGCCAACGGAGTATCGCGGTCCACATCCAATTGGGTCTTGCCCAATTGCGCCTCGGCTTGCGCGAGTAGCGCCCTGGCCTGGTCGAGAACGGCCTGGAAGGTACGCGGATCAATCTCGAACAGCACATCGCCCTTTCGGACGAAGGAACCCTCCTTGTAATTCTGCTTGATGAGATAACCTGTCACTTGCGGCTGGATTTGCGCGTTCACGTAGCCGTCGAGCGTCGCAACCCATTCGCCATAAATGGGGACGTCCTTCTGCACCACATCAACGACTCCAACATCCAGCGGGGGCGGGGGTGCGGCCTGTTTGCTCTGGCACCCGCAGCACAGTAGGAGCCATGCCGCCAACAGAGGAAGGACCAAATACCCGGGCTTATCCCGAGCCAATGAAAACCGCCCCAAGGCAAATGACAGGCATCCGCGGCGCGGCCCAAGGTGAGCGCGGTGTTCAACCGGGGCTGACATAGGATTTCTCCTTCGCCCTTCTCTGAAGCAGCCGGATGCGGGAAGGGAGTATATAGCTCGTGCATTCGATGCATCAACGGATACTTGGTCGCGCAATCTTTGCAACTCTCTTAAATTCGTAACGTACTAAGAGGCTTCTCTTTAGCGCAAATGTTCCTAGCCGTTCTAATCCCAGTTTGTCGAACTGAATCGCGGCATTCGGCCGCTCGGAGCGCCGTGAGCCGACCGACCAAAGAAGCCCGTGAGCATCAGAATCGCGGCGGCTGATGGTGTCATTGTTCCATGCGCCGTGCGGCGCGAATGAGGCCCACTCCCAGGCTTAGAACGGCACCAGCGAGAAACTGTGCGTCGATGTACGCGAGATTCATCAAGGCATTCGGCTGCGTTGCCGTTGGAGAAGCCACCGACAGGAAGAACGCGGCGAGGATTAGAATTGCGGCGATCGAGGCGCCGGTTTGGGTGAGCAGTTCCAAAAGGGCAAAGGCAACGCCTCGTCGACGTATCGAAGTAGGATTTCAAAACCCGAGTCATTCTGCGCGCATGTTCCAAAAACTTGAGAGCACTACGCCTTCAAAATTCCGAGCGGATTGTGTGCCGAGCGCGAGCCCTTAGAGCATTCATTAACAGGAATGCTTTAGAATGAAAGCTCCGAAGCCCCCACGAGGCACTCCCCGCGAAGCGGTCTCCTGGGACTCAACGGCAACTGTGGGGCCGTCCCGATCACGTCCATCGACAAACGCCTTTCGACTATGGCCCCCTTGCGGTTCGAATCCTGTCTAAGGGATACATGGCAAGGCCGAAAGATGCGAGAAGTTTTTACGGCGGCATCCTTCACAGGTAAGATGAATGCCATGGCGGAAGAAGCACATCTCGGTCGCGAACTGAACCAAGTGCAGCCGTTTGGCTGAGCGGAGCTTTGGGCCGGCAACGAGCGGGCGCATCGCCAGCTCAAGTTGGCCGGCCTTGAGGGCGACGTGATCGCCCGGCCGGCAGGCGGACGCAGCGGCGGCGATCTCTTCGCCGTATATTCCTGTGGCGAAGCGAGCCATACGCGCATTGTGCTCGCGGACACCGTCGGTCACGGATCGCTCGCCAGCCCGATTGCGTCACACATCCACCAGATGCTCCACAAGTTTGAGGATATTCGTGACACCGCGAGTCTGTTGGCAGCTCTCAATGATGAATTCATGCTGAAGGGACAGACGCCGGGCAAGCCGCTGCGTTTAGCTACAGTTGTCACGGCGACGTTTGATCGCGCGACCGGTGAATTCAATTACGCCTATGCCGGCCACCCGCGAATGCTCGAATGGCGCACGCATGCCGATCGCTGGGGGACGCTCGGAGAAGGCCTCGATGGCCTGCCGCTCGGTGTCTTTGCGGACGAGCCATACTCCGAGCAGAGCGTGCGGTTCGACTTCGGCGACATGGTGCTGATGTTTACCGATGCCGTCACGGAAGTCACCTCGCCGACGGGCGACCCTCTTACGGCAAGGGGATTCTCGGAGCTTGCATCAACGACGTTGGCGCAATTGGGCCGGCCTCACTCGTTGGGCGAATTTGCCGAGGCCTTGCTCGACAGTGTGACCCGCTACCACGGCTCGAGCACGTTTAACGACGATCTCACATTGCTGACGCTGCGGCGATCCGGCTAGCTCCGCTTCGAGCGAAATTGATTCACGAGAGCCGCAAGGTCGGCCCCTTGCTGAAACAATCGGAAGGCGGCGATTTTGAATGAGCGGTCGCGAACTCGGAAACAACCGGGGAGCTGCCGAAACCCAACCCACACGAGAATGCATCCATAGGCTTCATGAAACCGCCATGCGACGAAGCCGTAGTCCGATCGGTGAAAGCCGCTGTACCATGCACGGCGCAGGCGGGACGTTGGATCCTCGCAGCGACAATTCTCGGTTCCAGCATGGCCTTTATCGACAGCACCGTCGTATACGTAGCCTTACCAGCACTGCAAGCAAACCTCCACGCAACGATCGTCGGAGTGCAATGGGTGGTCGAGTCTTACGGATTGTTCTTGGGGGCTCTGATTCTCGTCGGTGGCTCCCTCGGTGACCTGTTTGGTCGCCGGCGGATGTTTTTGGTTGGTGTGGGGATTTTTGCGGCTGCTTCTATCGCCTGCGGCCTTGCCTCGAACATTCAACAGCTCGTGATCGCGCGGAGTGTCCAAGGTTGCGGAGCTGCCTTTCTTGTGCCCGGCAGTCTTTCGATCATCAGTGCTTGTTTTGACGAGAAGACCCGCGGTCAAGCGATCGGTACCTGGTCCGGCTTCACTGCCATGACAACCGCAGCCGGGCCGGTTCTCGGCGGTTGGCTGATCGAGCATGCTTCCTGGCGCTGGGCGTTCTTCATCAATATTCCGCTCGCGGCCGCGGTGATCGCAATTTCGCTACGGCGAATTCCCGAAAGCCGTAATCCGGCTGGCGGGTTTGTAGATTGGATGGGAACCCTGCTCGCGACTGCCGGATTAGGTGGCGTGGTCTATGGGTTCATTGAATCCGTAAGTCTCGGATGGGAGCACC
>JBGPXQ010000113.1:0-7808 GCA_041492805.1 Terriglobia bacterium
ATTCCAAATTCTCCGGTTCGGATCGCCTCGCTCGAGGCGGCCATTGCGGTGGATTCGAAGGGCAACAAATACGGGGGAAATCGGCCAGGAGGACTCGAAGAACTTCGCCAGGAAGTGAAGTAAAGATCCGGACGGGACTCACGCCGCTCCTAACGCCGAAGATTCATTTCCACCCTTCAAAATCTGACGACGATTTTGCCGAAATGCAAGCGGCTCTCCATATGTCTCAAGGCGTCACACGCTTCGTTGAACGCAAACGTTTTGTCAATCACCGGCTTCAGTCGATTGCCTTCGATGGCGCTGTTCATCTCTTCAAACATGCGGCGCGAGCCAACGAGAATGCCTTGCATCCGAACGGCTTTCATCAAGATGCTTCTCGGGTCGAAATCGCCGGCGCCCGCCAAAACGCCGATAACCGCCACGTGACCGCCAATGCGCACCGAGTTCAAGGATCTCGATAAAGTTCCGGCTCCGCCGACTTCAACCACGTGGTCAACGCCGATTCTATTCGTCAAGCTCAAGACTTCCTTGTCCCAGTCCGGAGTCCTCTTGTAATTGATTATTTCGTCTGCGCCAAGGTCCTTGGCTTTTTCGAGCTTTTTGTCGCTGCTCGAAGTCACAATCACGCGCGCACCGTGCATTTTGGCGAACTGTAAAGCGAAAACTGAAACGCCGCCCGTGCCAAGTGTCAACACGCTATCGCCCGCTTTCAAGTTTCCCGAAACGACCAGCGCGTTCCACGCCGTGACCGCCGCGCAGGGGAGAGTGGCGGCCTCCTCGTACGAAAGATGTCCAGGGACTTCGATCAAGCCGTTTTCGTCAAACGTGCCAAACTCGCGTAGAACCCCATCCAAATCTCCGGCGCCGAGTGTGGTGCGTCGCTTCTCGATTGAAAGCGGGCCCTCAATCCAGGTTTGCGTGAAAATTGGGCAAACGCGATCGCCGGCTTTCCACTTCTTCACGTCTCCGCCGACGGCGACGACTTCGCCCGACCCGTCTGAAAACGGCACGGCGGGCAATCGCGCTTTCGGGTTGTACACGCCTTTGACAAACATCAAGTCGCGGTAATTCAAAGAAGCCGCGTGGAATTTGACGAGCACTTCATTTGCGCCGGGTTGCGGCTCGGCGCGCTGGACCTGAACTAAATTTTCGATCCCAAATTGCCGGACTTCGTAAGCCTTCATATTTCTCCTCAAAGGTTGCCCTGGCGTGCGTTATGGCCGATGTTCGCGTGCAGATCAGAATCGGGCTTGCTCATTGACTTATGCTCTTCATCATTTCTTGCGGGTAGCGCAGGCCCGTAGCGGCGCCCTGAGGTATTGCTGTGTTAATCCGCCGCAGATCGTCGGGTGTCAGTGTTATATCCAGAGCGGCAGCATTCTCCTCCAAGTACTTGCGCCGCTTGGTCCCCGGGATCGGCACAATGTCATCTCCCCGTGCGAGCACCCAGGCTAGTGCCAGTTGCGAGGGCTTGCAGCCTCTTTCCCTCGCCATGTCCTCGACACGTCGCACCAGGTCCAGATTCTTCTGGAAGTTCTCGCCCTGAAAGCGAGGGGAGAATCGGCGGTAGTCGTCGGCGGGCAGGTCCTCGAACCTTTTGATCTGCCCCGCGAGGAAACCCCGTCCCAAAGGGCTATAGGCAACGAACCCAATCCCCAGTTCGCGGCAGGTGGCAAGGATCTGGTCTTCCGGGTCGCGGCTCCACAAGGAGTATTCAGTCTGCAAAGCGGCAATGGGATGCACCTTGATCGCGCGTCGCAACGTCTGTGGGCCGGCTTCAGAAAGACCGAGATAACGAACCTTACCCTCTTTCACCAACTGCGCCATCGCGCCCACAGTCTCTTCGATCGGGGTAGCCGGGTCTACGCGGTGCTGGTAATAGAGATCAATGGTCTCGACGCCCAGGCGGCGCAGGCTGTCTTCGCATGCCTTGCGCACATATTCCGGCTTTCCACTGAACCCTCTAAAATTCGGATTCTTAGGGTCGCGAACAATACCAAACTTTGTGGCCAGCACCACGTGCTCGCGACGGCCGCGGATCGCTTTCCCCACGAGTTCTTCATTCAAGAAGGGGCCATACACGTCGGCGGTATCGAGGAAATTGATGCCGAGTTCCAACGCGCGGTGGATCGTGGCGATCGACTCTTGATCGTCGCGCGGACCATAGAACTCCGACATTCCCATGCACCCCAGTCCCATGGCAGGTACGGTAAGGTGGCTCTTTCCAAGTTGGCGAGATTTCACGAGAACTCCTCCACGCGTATTTTGATACCACTCCAGTTGATTCAAAATCCAGGCGATGATGTTTTGTGATGAGAAGCGCGCTCACACCGCCGCATCCGCAAATATCCTAAACGGACACTGAGCAAGTCTACCCTACGAATACCAGTGCAAGGGCGCCTGGGTGGACTTCGGCACTGTCCCGGGAGCCCGAGCCCCGCCAAAGAGAAAATAGTGCAATGGAATTCCTCGACGGGTGTAAAGTGTGGGACCGTTGGGAGCGAAAATGGAGATTCCCGCCCATGAGACGGACATGCCCAACCTTATCCGAAGCAACATGACTGTCTCGAAGGAGTAGAGTGAAATGCACAAGCAGAGAATTGCTCTGAAAATTGTTGTTCTGAGTGTTGTCACTGTCGTATTCCCACTCTTCGCGCAGGGACCGAAACCTACGTGCGACCACTGCTCGGCTGCGTACATCCCCAAGAGCGAGCTGGATGCCTATACGAAGCGGGCTGCCGAGAACAAACTCATCGACCAGCAAGTTCGCTCCGTGGATCTGGGGAAGGCGCAAGTAGGCATCGGCTTGGTCACCCGTGGGAAGCTGGACCCAGCATCGAGCGGTGGAGAGGCAGTTGCCGAGCACGAGCAGATAAGCGAGGTCTATTACATCATTGAGGGCTCCGCGACACTGCTGACAGGCCCGGACCTGGTGGATGCGAAGCCGAGGCCGAGTTCCCTGAAAACCGTTCGGGAACAAAATGGCCCGGGCTTCGGCGCCGCGTCGATCAAGAACCCAGTGACCCACGAACTCAAGGCTGGCGACATGATCATCATTCCGGCAGGGACCGGGCACTGGTTCACCAGAATCGACGATCACATCACTTATGCGATGGTGCGGATCGACCCTGACAAGGTGGTTCCCCTGAAGAGCGAGGCTCAATCAAAGACTTACCTGAACAGCCCGTACAGCCCCGAACGGGGGAACTTCTGAGAAGAAAACGGGTGGTGGAACACTCATTCGATTCTCGGAGGCGAAGAATCTTGCTGAGGGTGTAGGGGCACTCGCCGTGTTGAAATCTCCCGACGCTGGAGGGGCGCACGCGGTGAATAAGGTCAGCTACATCTGCAATTTCTTGGTAGTGGGCTAATTCCGTGTGGCTGAGTTCGATGTGTCACCCCTGCCGGGGTTTTCTGGTCATCCTCGACCCATTTCCCCACCGTTTCCACGGTGGGCTAAGTTGTGACGTCCCTCCGGGACTCCCAGCAACACAGAATTAGTCCACTACCAATTTCTTCGACCAGCTTCGCCGCGAACTCCCGCCCGGCAAGAATTGACGCCGCCTGCACCACCTTTGTGGGGTATGGATTCCTATTACGAAATCGCCTCCTCATCACCGGCCCGTAACCGGCGTTCGAACACCCAGGCGAGTTGGGGATGAGAAGTTCCCTGTCCGGAAACTGCCGGTCGCGCGAACTGTAAGCAGCCTACTCCGGAGCGCAAAGAATAGTCACGTTTGGTGGAACATGCGACCGCGCGCAGGTGTTGCGCAGCACGACACTTGTGGCTTGTTCTGGCGCGCGGGGCTGGCCTATAGTCTTTGCAGGGTTGTTCGCGAGCCGGTTTCTTTCGAATGTCGCCGCGATGACGAGGAAAAGACATGCAAACCACGGTCCTGTGCTCACAGTGCGATAAGCCGGAGAGACAGTGCACATGCGACCGCTACTGTTGCTATTGCCAGGGCCTCGAGGGCATCCGGCTTTGTGCGGACGGCAAATACTACTGTCCAGATTGCCGGGAAGCATGCGACATTCACGTGGCGGAAACTAATGACGGATGAATCGACACGCGTCGTGTTCCATCTGGACCGGGATCCACGCCTGATCGCCGCCATACGCAGTGCCGTGCATTTTCAGGCTTCGCGCGCAGGTCTCGAAGCGGAGAGTTGCGACGCTTTTGCTAAAGCCTCCGAAGACGTTTGCCGGGAAGCCCTCGGGCAACTCACGGACGCCGATGGAGGGCTCGATGTCACGCTCGACACGTTTCCAGATCGCATCGAGATTTCCATCTGCCATCACGGGCAGTTGGTGCCGGCGGTCGGCCTTGAGAGTTTTGCGCATCCCGAAGCGCACACAGGCGGAGCGGGCGGACTGAATGGCTTGGAGTTGCTTTCGCGCGTGGACCGGGTGATGTTCAACGCTGAAGAGGGCGTCGCGCGCACGACGCTCGTGAAATTCCTGCAACGCAAGCTCTGAACCATCCAGCGGACAAGCAGGAGGCTCAGGGTCAATGAGCAGTGCCACTACATCGTCACGGCAAACGTATTCCTCCGGATCAGCGAAAGCATCTGGTCGTCCGTAAGTGAGAGCTTCAGATCGAGCCTGTCGCCGGCAGGTGTGATCTGCGCGCTGTCGAGCAATTGCCCCAGTTCCGGATTCGTGTTTCCGACCTGGTACTTCCGGTACATCATTCCCGCCTGCAGCAACGCAGCAAATGTGTTGGCATCATCCGGCGAGCCGCAAACGGCTTCAAACTTCGCGTCGACTCCGCTGCCTCCCTTGACGCTGATGGTCATGGCCTTGAGCTTGGAGGCGAGTTGCGCGGCGGCGGGAAATTGCGAGGTCTCCGGCACGAGTTGCTGCATCGCCAGGCGCGTGTAGGACGGGTTGAGCACGGCCCAAACCGTTGTTCCGCTGCTGTTCGCCCCGTCCACCAGGGAAGACATGTCGGTGTTCGAATACAGACCCTGGGTTTCGCCGTATCGCACGCCGATTAGCTTCTCAAGCTGTTGCCGCTGGCCAAACGCGGCCGTGTTCGAATCGATGAAGAAGAAAAACAGGTCGTTGGGCCCGCTGCCTCCGCCAAACGCAAACAGCGGGAAGGTCCGGATCTTGACGATCGGAAGCTTCTTCGACGTGAAGTAGGCCTCTGCAGAAGAAGGTTGAAACTGCCCGAGCGCAATCCCCACAATCTGCTCGTTGACGGGGACGGAGCCGCCGCCCGTGTCGGTGGTCGCCTTGCCCGGCACCAGTGCCCAGACCAATTCGGTGACCTGGGTGTTCGGGTCGATTCCCGCTGAAGTAAGGAATTGCTCGAACTCGCGGAATTTCGGAGGCAGCATTTGCTCCTTGAGTTGAGCAAACCAGGAGAACTGGCGAGCCTGCTTCAGATCGGCATATGCCACTTCTCCCGCATCCTTAGGGAACAGGCCGAGGAGGTCGGAGCCAACACTTCCGGCACGAGACGTCCCGGGCCATGCGCATGCCAGCGCGATGAGAATTGCCATCGAAAGAATTCTTTTAGCGTTCACGTGTCTCCTCATTCCTGCGGGCTCCAAGCGGAGCCTGCACCCGACTGCTTTGCGGCGCACGGCCCGACACCGGGAGAAATCAGCCACCTGCCGTTACCGGGCTCGCCGCCAACCGCGCTTCGACCGCTGCCGCGCGGGACTTCATATTTGAAACGAACGCCGAATCGCGAATCGACGCAAGGTTGATCGCCACATTTTCCAGAGCAGCGCGTGCGGCTGCCGCCGCCATCAGGCGACCCACATGCAAGTCTGAGAGCATAGACGGCGCGGCGAAGGCTTCGAGTTGCATCAATTTTTCAAAAACTTCGGCGGCGGCGAGCGCCGTCTCCATGGGTACCTCGGCGGCATGCCGGGTCGCGCTCTGAAGCGCAGATTCGCGCGAGGCCCGCTCATCGGCGCTCTCCTTCGGCAGTTTAGACGCCACCATGACCGCGTCATACGAGTTTGCGTCACGGTCGATTGCCGCGGCGAGCTTGCGGGCCGCTTCACGCATGGCCGAAACTGAGGCACTCAAGTCTTCGGCAACCGCCGCTTGCGATTTCTTCTTGAGCGAGAGGCCAGCCACCATTTCCCCGAGGCTCGCGGCCAATGCTCCCGCGAACGCGGCCACGGACCCACCGCCCGGAGTTGCCGTAGGCGCCGAGACGGCGTCAAGAAATGGCTGTGCCAGTCCGCCCAGCCGCCTCTGGCCGGGCGCTTGGACGGGCACGCCCTCCAGCGCGGAGGACAGGCGGTTTTCAAGCACGAGCGCCGGAGAAAAATTCTCGAGTTGCAGATAAAACTCAGCCGTCAGCTCGATAGCCCTGCGAGGAAGCAGGCCGACAATCTCGCTTCCGGCAACCGCGCAACCATGACGCTCGGCTTCGCGCTTGACCATTTCGAACACGCGGTGCAGCGGAGTCTGTTCGAAGTCGGTCAGGTTGATGGAGACTTGCGCAAGGGATCGAGCCTTCAAGTCCACGCCCATCGCTTTCACATAGCGCAGTCCGCCACTTGAAAAGCGGATCGCTTTCGCGATTTTTTTTGCGACGGAGACATCGTGAGTATCCAGATTGATGTTATAGGCGATCAGGAATTTTCGCGCGCCTACCGCTATCGCACCCGCGGTGGGGTGCAGCCGGGGTTCGCCAATATCCGGCGCGCGGTCCGGATCGCGCAGTGCGTCTTCACGCAAGCCTTCGAATTGTCCCTTGCGGATATTTTCGAGGTTCATGCGCTCGGGACGCGTTGCCGCCGCTTCGTAAAAATAGACCGGTATGCGATACCGCTCCCAGATTTCGCGGCCCACGCGCCGGGCCAGTGCCACGCAATCCTCGATCGTGCAGCCCTCGATGGGAATGAACGGCACGACGTCGGTTGCGCCGATTCGCGGATGCGCGCCTGTGTGCCGCGTCAAGTCGATCATCTCGGCGGCCGCACCCACCCCGCGAAGCGCCGCCTCGGCCACGGCTTCGGGTTCGCCCGCAAGCGTGATCACCGAGCGGTTGTGATCCGCGTCGCTCTCACGGTCAAGCACCAGGACGCCCGGCACGCCGCGCATCGCGTCGACGAGCGCATCCACTTTAGATGTGTCGCGCCCTTCGGAGAAATTTGGCACGCATTCGATCAGGCGTTTCATGAGGCCCTGGGGAACTGCTCCGGTCAGGTTCCTTCGCGGGAGTACACAATTTCGCCGCGCTTGATTGTCATCATGCAGTGGTTGACACCAAAATAGTACGGTATTTCGCGATAGTCCTCCACATCGAAGATGGCCAGGTCAGCGTATTTGCCAACTTCGATGGAGCCGATGTGCGTGTGACGCCGCAGGGAATAGGCCGCGTTGATCGTTGCCGCCGCAATCGCCTCGGCCGGGGTCATGCGCATTTGCGAGCACGCAAGCGACATCACCATGGGCAGGCTCAGCGTGGGACTGGTGCCGGGGTTATAGTCCGTGGCCAGGGCGACCACGGCGCCTGCCGTCAGCAGCTTTCGAGCCGGGGCATACTGCACAAGACCTAAATGAAAAGAACACCCCGGCAGCAATGTGGCCACGACGTTCGATGAAGCCAGCGCGCGAATGTCGGCGGGATTGATTCTCTCGAGATGGTCTGCGCTCGCGGCATCGAGCTCTATCGCAAGGCGCGCGGCGCCGGTCCTGGCAATCTGTTCAGCGTGGAGGCGGGGCACCAGGCCACATGCGCGGCCGACCGTCAAAATGCGCCGCGACTGCGCAACAGTGAATGCGCCGCGATCGCAGAAGACGTCACAGAATTCAGCAAGTCCGGCGAGTGCCACTTG
>JBGPXQ010000218.1:0-4712 GCA_041492805.1 Terriglobia bacterium
TGCGCGATTTGTGAAGCAGGATGGGCAGGCGGCGTTGCGGCGGCAGTTCCAGCGCCGGGGCCGACCGGCGTAAGCCAGACAACGACGTTTGAAGAATCCGCGCCGCTGCTTGTTGATACAGGTTTCTTGCCCGCTTTCGAACTTACAATCTCAACCTGCACGGTGACAGGTGTTTTTTGCGACTGGGCAAGCAAAGCGCAAGCGCATAAACATAAAACGGTGAAACAGCCGAAGCTTCGCATTCGCCGCAAGTTATTGAACGATCGCATTAGAATATATATCCCAGACTCAAATTCACGTGGTTCGCACTGTTCGAACCGCTGTCGAGCACCGATGTTTGCAGGCGGCGGTACTCGGTCGAAAACAGCACATCAGACCGCACTTGGTATATGAAATTCACGAACGGGCTCAGATTTCGTGTATACGAATCGAGATAGATGGGATTCGAATTGTAGTTGCGCAGTTCGCTCGCAAATGGATTATCCAAACCGATCGCGCCATTGATTTCAAAATTTGCCCTAGGCTTGAATTTCAATTGTGCCCAGCCTCCCATCGAATCGAGTCCCTTAAGAGTCGTGGCCGGGTCCAGGAATGAGCCCGTGAACAATATGGTCTGGCCGATGCCGCCACCCACCCCCGCCACCGCGCGGCCTCGATAGAATTCGCCGGTAAACTCAAATAACTTGCCGAGCGGCAACGTCACGTCCGTTGTGCCGGCCCACCCGTCCACGTTCCGGCTGAATGCCCAGCTCTGACGAGCGTAATATCCACCGAACCCGACTGTGAGATTCTGCCCGAACGCACGGTGACTCCAGGAAACCCGGGCGGCATAAGCGGGCTGGCCCGATAGTTCGCCCCACGATGGGTAGCGGTCATATCCCTCTACTGGAATGTCGCCCGACAGTGAATTAAGAATTCCGGCCTGAAACATCAGATTCGAACGATCGGAAAAAACGATACGATGTTCAACGCGCACTTGCGGCGTCCAACTCCATAAGTTCCCTGCATAGGAAAGCGCGGGAGTCGCGAGTGTCGCAAGCGATGTGGGAGCGAGCGGCGCGAAAAATAAGCGGTCTTGGCCGGCGACAATCGAAGTATTGGCCCAATCCAGCCGAATCGTCCCTGTGCGCAGGCGCACGAGACCTTTCGCGACGCCGTTCCACGTTTCGGGAAACCCTCCGGCAAAATCAAATTGCACGTCCGCGCTGGTTCGCGCACCGGCGATGTCCGGACCGAAAACCTGGAGCTTGATTTGGGACTGGCGGAGCGTTCCCCCGAAAGAGCTGGGCGAAACAAATAGTGGCTGTGATTGCGCAGGCTCCGCGAGCAGGGGAAAGTCCTGGTTGTCCACCGTTCCGCGATTGTCATACATATTCAGGAGCACGATGCCGGAAAGGCGGAGCCTGTACTTCGATCCGCTTTCCACTTTTGTCTGATATAGGTCATTAAGCTTGCCATTCATTAGTTGCTGGTCTTCTTCGGACTTGGCGACACGATCCGGGATCACTTGATCCTGCATAGTCACTGCGGTCGCTGGCGAAGTTGGCTGCGGAGGAGAAGAATAACCTTGCAACACAACCGCCGGGCCGGAATTCACCGTTCCATTCGCTGGCGGAACCATCTGCGCTCTCGCGAGATCCAGTTCGTGGCGAAGTGCGCGAGCCTCCGCGCTTGTGCGTTGTTCCTCGGTCCGCAACTCGCTCAACTGCGAATTCAGCGTCTGCACCTGCGCTTGCAGATCACGAATCAAGCCGGCCAGAACGCTGACTTCCGGCGTTACCTCGGGCTGCGGTGAAGTTGATGGCGCCGATTTCCTTCCGTCTTGCGCTCGAACAACAACCGAGCACAAAAACAGCGCGCTCGCGGCCACGCAAGTCTTCACAAGAATCGTCGGGTAGCCATTGCCTCGCATGATGGCCTCCTCAGTCGAGCCGAACCGTCTCCCATCGCACAGTGGGTGAACGGATTTCCGGGTCACCTATATGATGCGGCACTCCTTGGTCTCGTTCGTCTGCTCCGCAGAGCTTTCTGCCAGAGCCTCACGCACGATTCCCACAAGAGAAGCCGGTGAAAAAGGCTTTTGGAGAACTGGAGCCTGAGGGAAATCCTGTCCCATATCTCCTCTTGAAAACTCGGAGTAGCCGGACATGAACGCAACTTTGATCCCCGGACGAAGCGCTTTCAATCTCCCCGCCAGTTCCCCCCCGTTCATCTTAGGCATCACCATGTCGCTCAGAATCAAGTGTATTGTCCCGGAATGCCGGCTGGCGATTTCCAGGGCTTCTTGACCATCCTGGGCTTCGAGCACCGTGTAGCCTTTGACCCGCAAGAACTGACAGGCCAGCTCGCGCACGCCCGCCTCGTCCTCGGCCACGAGAATCGTCTCGATGCCGCGAGGGATTGCAGCAGGCTTTGACCCAGTATCGAATTTGGAGACAGGTCCGGAGACCTGCGGCAGATAAATCTCAAATGTCGTGCCCTTCCCTGGAAAGCTGATCACCCAGATAAAACCGCCACTCTGCTTGACGACGCCGTACACTGTTGCCAGACCAAGCCCCGTACCCTTGCCAACTTCCTTGGTGGTGAAAAAGGGTTCAAAGATGTGAGTCTTGGTGGCGTCGTCCATACCATGTCCGGTGTCCGTGACCGAGAGCAACACGTACTGGCCTGGAGTCATTGGCGGGCGTTTGCCGGCCTCGATCTCATCCACCGCGATGGTCTGAGTTCGCACAGTGAGCTTGCCCCCATTTGGCATCGCATCCCGAGCGTTGACGGCGAGGTTCAGAATCACCTGCTCGATTTGTCCCGGGTCGGCTTTCACGGAGGCTGGCTTGGAATCGGGCAGAAATGAGAATTCAATGTGCTCGCCAATGAGACGCGGGAGCATCTTGCTCATGTCGGCGACGATGGTGTTCAACTCGATCACGCGCGGCTGCAACACTTGCATTCGGCTGAATGCCAACAACTGGCGCGTCATGGAAACGGCGCGGCCAGCCGCTTTCTGAATCTGCTCCACACAACGCCGGTGAAAGTTGTCCGCGCCTTCCCGGTCGATCAGGAGGTCACTATTGCCTCGGATGATCGTGAGCAGATTGTTGAAATCGTGCGCCACGCCGCCCGCGAGTCTGCCCACGGCCTCCATCTTGTGGGCCTGGCGAAGACGCTCCTCAAGCTGTTTATGCTCGTCCTGGGCTTTCTCCATGTTGGCGCGCATTCGAACGAAGGCGTCGGTGACTTCCGTGACTTCATCTCCACCGGTGCTTTCGAGCGGGTAGGTGAAATCGCCTGTTTCCAAAGCGCGGACACCGGCCACCAGACTCGCGAGCGGCCGCGTAAAAGTATGCGAGATCAGGAAAACGAGCGCGCTCCCGGCCAGCACACTCAGCAATCCCAACCCGAGCAGGACGTGATTCAGTTCATTGAGGAACGACGTGGCCTTATCGAACGATTTCAAAACGCTCAGAGACACTTCCGGGCCGCCATCCGGAGACAGACTGACGGTCGCCACGACATATCGCTCCTCGCCAAGTTGAATCTCTTGTGGAGTCCCCGATAGATTTCTGGAACTCCCGGAGAGTTGCCGCACGAGTTCAGTTTGCTGCGCAGTGTTGAGAGTGCCGGCTACTGGAATATCTCCGAAGTGAAATGCGACTTCGCTCGAGGCAATGTTGCTGAAGTCTCTCGCCGACCGCTCGTCGACTTCGTTGCCGACCGCCAGGAGCCCGATCGTCGTGTTCTGCGACGGCGCGCCGAAATAGATCGGCTGGATCCACACTTCGTAGAGATGCCCGCCGTCAAACCACCAATCCCGCGATTCTCCCCGATCCAGTGAGTGGCGCAGGAGTTCCTGCGCGGCGCCTCGCTCGAGACCAGATGTGGTTGTCCTCAGCGCAGTCACGCTTCCGGCGCGGTTTGCAAATACCAATAAGTCGCTCCCGCTCAACCTCCACACATCCGCGGAAGCATCCTGGATGGTTGCCGCATCTTCGGTGGTCATCAGGGCGCGGACATTAGGCAGGTTCGCGATCAGTTCCGCGGACCTCGTGAGCGTATCTTCACGCTGTTTTTCGAAACTCTGGTAGGTGTCGACCGAGTTGCGCAGTTCCTCGCGAATGCTTTCCCGCACCCGTTTCTGAACGTTGTAGCTGACAATAAGGAGCGTGGCGGTCGTCAGCCCAGCCGAAATCGCCAGGAGCGAAAGCAGAAACTTCGTTCGCAAACGAATCTTGCTCATTCAGGATTCCGGTCTTCGGTGAATCTGGTGGGCAGGGGAACCCTCGCTTACAGTTCCAAGGAGATGAAAAATGGACTACCCACCCATGATCAATCTAGCATCGTCTTGCCAAACGCAGTTCAATGACGGCTACTCCCGATGTCGAATCATGCATCGTGCTCTCCGGCGAGGGTAGCTCCTTCGCAGGGCACTGTTGTGATAGGAAATCAGCGACGACAAACGACTGATTCGAAATAGGTTAGCGAGGTTTGCCGAACTAGAAGGCAGAAACGGTCGCGCTCACTGCGCGATCGGTGAATATCTTGGTTGCCTGATCTTTTCGAACTGCGTTGGCTCCGACGCCAACCGGAACCGAGAACATCCCGATTACCATTCCCCGCGACGGTGATCCGACACCCACCGATACATCCCCAAAGTGTTCAGTATGTGGTTCTGGTCGTAGTTGCTCCATTTCTTGACATCATCGCTGAAACGGACA
>JBGPXQ010000212.1:0-4803 GCA_041492805.1 Terriglobia bacterium
GGCATACGCCCAAGCCAATCCCAATTCCCAACCCAATCCGTATCGCACGGTCGAAAACTGGGCGAAGCTTCCAGAGGGAAGGATGTGGGGACAGGTGATCAGCGTTGACATTGATCCGGACGGCAGAAGCATCTGGGTCGTCGAGAGGTGCGGTGGAGCCTCCTGCGTCGGTTCAAACCTTGCGCCAATTCTCAAATACGATTCATCGGGCAAGCTTGTGAAGAGCTTTGGCGAGGGGATGTTCGTGCGTCCTCACGGTCTGTTTGTGGACAAGGGCGGAAACGTTTGGGTGACCGACCAACTAGGCAAGGACGGAAAAGGCCATCAGGTCTTCAAGTTCAGTCCGGATGGCAAGGTCTTGATGACGCTGGGCAAAGCCGGAGTCACCGGTGAGGGTCCGGATACATTCAATCGCCCGAGCGATGTGCTGGTCGCCCCCAATGGCGACATTTTCGTCGCGGACGGGCATGGCCAGGACTCAAATGCGCGGATCGTGAAGTTTTCGGCGGACGGAAAATTCATCAAGGCGTGGGGAAAACATGGGAAGGGGCCGGGCGAGTTCGAATTTCCCCACTCACTCGCCATGGATTCCAGCGGACGGTTGTTCGTCGCCGATCGCGAGAATAGTCGCATCCAGATTTTCGACCAGGACGGGAAATTCCTCGAAGAATGGCGGCAATTCGGCCGGCCAAGCGGTATTTTCATTGACAAGAAAGGTGTCCTTTACTCCGCCGACTCAGAATCGAATTCGGCGCGGAATCCGGGCTTCAAGCGGGGCATCAGAATGGGGAGCGTCAAAGACGGCAAGGTCACGGCCTTCATTCCCGACCCTGATCCCAACCCAGGCCAAGGGTTGGAGCCGGGGAACGGGACCGCTGCGGAAGGCGTCGCGGCGGATGACGCGGGCAACGTATACGGAGCGGAAGTCGGCCCGCGAGCTTTGAAGAGATACGTCAAGAAGTAGGCCCAATGAGGGCCAGCGGCCAACGAGACTCAAATTTCAAGACTTCGATCTAAGTTGCAACTGTCGGGTACGGAAATTCTGAACGTGATCCGGTTTGATGTTTGCGCATCAAATTCGACGTGGCCATGTGGAGTGATCTCTCCCACAAGTTTTCCAACTCTATTCCGCTGCGTGCGAAGATTCTCTTCGTCTCCCATTGGTCATGCCTCTTCCTTAGGTTGCGCCGTCCTATTCGTCCGGAATGCCGATCCCTACACACTGCTCGTGAAAGACGGAGGATTCTATGAAGAAGCCAATTAGTACCGGATATTTCAGTTCAGGTTTGAAACTTATTTAGCTTTGTTGACGTATTCACTTCAAGCCGGCCCAAGGGAGAATGCAGGCGGATTCCGTCACCTACTTCGACGATTTCGTGGGGAATCTGCTGCTGTGATGGAGCACCTACGTAGAATGCAGTCCTGCTTGCCGCGGAGGCTTGCCTCGTGTGTGGTGGCTTCGGTCTGGATGTGCTCCGCGGCATCAGTTGCATGTGCGGGCACTCCCCAAGCGCCCGGTTCAACGGAGCCCACAAGGACCGCAAGGGTAGCGCACGTTAATTCCAACATTGCGATTGACGGTGTCCTGAGCGAGCCGCTGTGGGACAACGCGCCCACAATGGGCGACCTGATTCAGCGGGAGCCGCACCCCGGCGACTCGCCCACGGAGAAGACGGAAGTCAAGCTCCTGTACGACGCTCACTACCTTTACATCGGCGTCACGTGCTACGACTCAGAGCCTCGGCAAGTAATCGGCACACAGATGGCACGGGACAGCGCTTTGCAGAACGACGACCGGATCGAGATTCTGCTCGACACGTTTCGCGATCGGCGCAACGCCTTCTACTTTGCCACGAATCCGGCTGGCGCACTGGTGGACGGTCTGGTTAGCGAGAACGGTCAACTGAATCTTGATTGGGACACCATCTGGAACGTGCGGACCAGGCGCACGAGCCAAGGGTGGACCGCCGAGTTTGCGATTCCGTTCAAAAGCCTGAGCTTTCCTTCCGGGCGGACGACTTGGGGATTCAACCTGTCGCGAACCATCAAGCGGAAGATAGAGGAAGACCGCTGGTCCGGCGCGCGCCTGGAATTAGCGTTCTTCCAGGTCTCGGAAGCGGGTGAGATCACGGACCTGGAAAACGTCACACAAGGCATCGGTCTGGACATTCGGCCATTCGGTGCGGGACGGTGGCTGCATGGTTCAGCCCACGGCGATGACACGATTACTGGGAAGCCGGGGGTCGATGCGTTCTACAACATCACCCCAAGTCTGAAACTGTCCGTGACCGCAAATACCGACTTCGGCGAAACCGAAGTGGATGCGCGCCAAATCAACCTGACGCGTTTCCCGCTTTTCTTTCCAGAGAAGCGGTCATTCTTCCTGGAGAATGCGGGGATTTTCAACTTTTCCAATACGGCGGCAGCGCTCCAGATGACGCCCGGAACAGAGCTGATACCCTTTTTCAGTCGCCGTATCGGACTACTATCCGGACAGGAGGTGCCCATTCTGTTCGGGGCAAAACTGACTGGCAAGGTGGGCCGCACCGACGTGGGAGTTCTGCAGGTGCGGACACGCGCGTCATCGGCCGCGCCAGCCAAGGACATCTTCGTGGGGCGAATGAAACAGAATTTGCTGCGGCAGTCCTACATCGGCGCACTTTTCACGCACGGCGATCCTGCTCTTCCCTCTTCGAGCAACACATTCGGTGGCGACGTGCGCCTGGCCACGTCTCGCTTCCTTGGTAAGTCGCAGAATATCGTCTTTAACGCCTTCGGTGTCAAAAGCAAGAACGATGCGATTCGCGGCAAGGATTGGGCCTACGGGTTTTCCGCGGAGTATCCGAACGATCTGGTCAAGGGTGCGTTTGTCTGGCGCGAAGTCCAGCAGAACTTCCGGCCCGCGCTCGGTTTTGCTCCACGAACCAACGTGCGGCTAATGCACGTGGGTGGAGAGTATGATCCCCGGCCAAAGGATTTCCTCGGCGTACGGCAGTTTGTCCATGAATTCTCCTACTCCCGCTCTACGAGGCTGGATAACGGCCAGGTGGAAAGCTGGAAGTTCTTTCTAAACCCGGTTGAGGCGAAGTTCAACTCCGGCGAGGGCGCCGAGTTCAACTGGGTACCCACGTTCGAGCGCCTTTTTGCTCCCTTCGAGATTTCGCCTGGCGTTGTTCTTCCGCCAGGGGACTACCAGTTCACACGCTGGCGACTGATCGCGTCCAGTGCAACGAAGAGGCGCCTCGAAGCGCAAGTGACTTGGTGGCTCGGAGCGTACTGGTCGGGGCACGCAGACGAAATCGTGACGCTTCTGCGGTACAAGATTCCGCCCCGCTTCGTCATCAGCTTCAGCATGGATCAGACATTTGCCCGGCTGAACGAAGGGAGCTTTGTCGCGCGCATCTTCATCTGGCGGGTGAACTACTCGGCTTCACCATTCCTTTCGTTCTCAAACCTCATTCAGTACGACAATGAGTCTCGCGACTTGGGCTGGCAGAGCCGCGTGCGCTGGATTCTGCGTCCCGGGAACGACCTATTTCTTGTATTCAGCCAGGGGTGGATTCAGGAAGCGTCCGGTGGGTTCCGTTTCCGCGCGGATGAGAGCAAGGTTTCAACGAAGTTCCAGTACACATTTCGCTTCTGAACGCCGACGAGGGCCGGAATTGAAACGCGATCGAGATGCGCATATGCCGTTACTGGATCATTATCAGCGAAGCGCAGAATGAGGACCGCGACTCCCAGCGCTGGGGCTTCGACATCATCCCGTACCGCGTCGTGATGAAGACCGGCTTCCAGACGCCAGACAGCCAGCGGCTGGGTGTGGAAGATGCCTTCAACGACCGAATCACCGATTTCGTCGAATTGGAGCTCGCCGTGCGTCTGTCTTTTTGATTTCTTAAGAAAACATTAAGCGGCCAGCCGCACGCGTTGTGATACTGTTTCGTGAGTCGCTTGAGTCTTCCCAGAAGAATAACAGAAATGGAGATCTGCTCCCTAATGCTAGGCACGACAATCGCTGTCGCTTGGCGAGGGGTGCAGCAGGCGGTAGAGTGGATGGGAGCACGCTCTTTCGAATACTCTGCAAGAGCTAGCAGTCTTAGGCGTTGCGTCTCAATACCTCCCGAATTGTTGTGAGGTTAGTGACACGGAAAAGTCGACTGGAGGTAATGTGGGTGGATTAAAAGCAATGCTTTTTGCATGGTTACTTGTCGGATTGCCGATCGGCGCTATGTCTCAGGAAAAGCCGCCGCTGGAGCTTTTGCAGTCGATTCCATTGCCGGGGCTTCACGATGGTGATTTCGACCATTTCGTTCTGGACATACAGGGCAACAGACTCTTCTCCACCGCAGAAGAGAACTCAAAAGTCTTGGTCTTCGACCTGTCTAAGAACACGCTGATCGCCACCATTGCCGATCTCAAAGCGCCACATTCCATGCTTTATCGACCCGATTTGAAGAAACTCTTTGTCGTTGATGGAGGTTTGGGGGAGATCAAGATTTACGAGACCGTTTCGTACAAGCTGACCGGAAGCATAAAGTTGAGGGAAGGTGCGGACTCGAGTGCTTACGATCCGGCCTCCAAGTACTTGTATGTCGTCGACGGCGGTAAGGATGCGAAACTGCCGAATGTATTTATCAGCATTGTAGATACCACAACTGCAAGAAAGATCGACGAAATCAAGGTCGATTCCATTAGTGCGGAAGCAATGGCTTTCGAAAAATCAGGGCCGCGGATGTTCAGTGCTGGAAGAGGTAACAACGCTGTGGAGGTGTACGATCGTAACAAACGTACTCTGATTGCCAC
>JBGPXQ010000003.1:0-18840 GCA_041492805.1 Terriglobia bacterium
CAAGCTTCGCGCGCACAATGGCGACGTCCCGCCCGTGATAGCGTGGCGTCTCTTCCTGCTTGTAGCTCGCTTCCTGTTCTTCGTCCACGACAACAAGTCCCAGGTTTTCGAGCGGAGCGAACACAGCCGAACGCGTTCCAACCACGACGCGAGCCTCGCCGCGCCGCACGCGCCACCACTCGCGCGCGCGCTCCACTTCACCGAGCGCGCTATGAAGCACTGCAACGCCTGCGCCAAGCCGCGCACGGAAAATCCGCCCCACCCAGAGCGTCAGCGCAATCTCCGGCACCAAAATCAACGCCGTCTTGTTCTGTGCGAGAGCCGCTTCGACAGCCCCCAGGTAAACTTCAGTCTTTCCGCTGCCAGTGACACCGTAGAGCAGGCCCACATGAAAAGCACGCGCTTCGAGCCAGCCTCTGATTTCGCCCAGCGCGCGCTCCTGATCTGCGTTGAGAATGTTCGAAGGAGGCGTGTAATCCGCTTCGAACAAATCTTCTTCGACCGCAAGCGGTTCTTCCCAGCTCTTCAGTTTTTCCTGGCGGATCAACCGCTCGATCAACGATCGCGAGACCTTCGAGAGTTTCGCGAGTGCCGGCAACGGCAGAGGACCGCGCTCCTCAGCGAGCACACGGTAGACACGAGCTTCTTTCTCCCCAAGCGAGTTCGCGTCGTCAGTCGAGCTCCACGCGACAATCTTCTGCACACGCGCGTGCCGGCGCAGCGTGACCTCACGCGCCTCAAGCTGGCGCCGGCGCAACATCCGCTCCGCCGCAGCTTCTCCACCCGGCAGCTTGCGCAGCCGGTCTGCGCGGACCGGACGGTCTTCAATCTGCATAAGGGAAAGCAAGGCGAGTTCCGCAACCTCTGCCTCCGTGCGATTTCCCGCGGCATCGAGTTCGTCGCGACGCGCGCGCCCCGCGTCGGTCAACAGGAACTCGCGCTCGTGCCGCAAGTCAATCTGGGGCGGCAGCATCGCGCGAAGAACTTCTCCCGGCGGCGCCACATAGTAGCTGCCCACCCAGCGCCCCAATTCGATGAGCTTCGGCGTCAGCGCAGGAATCGGATCAAGCGCTTCGACAATTTCCCTAACGGTCTTGACGCGAGCGGGATCAGGCCGGCGGCTGGGAATCTCTACGACAACCCCGGCTATGGCGCGATTGCGAAACGGGACCAGAACGCGGCTGCCCGTAAAAATCAAGCCCGCAAGGCGATCCGGAATCACATAGGTGAATACCGAACGCAGTGGAACCGGCAGCGCGACTTCACAGTAAGCGGCAGGCATGTGCGAGACGTAGTGTAGCAGCAGAAGTGCGTGTGAACCGCTCTAGAGCCGCGCGGATTCGCGGGCCATCAGCGGGAAAGTTTTTTCGGATTCAGGCCAAGAAACGCCATGACCTTCTGCAAATCCTTCCAGACTTCGCCCTTCGCGTTCGGGTTGCGCAGCAGATAGGCCGGGTGGTAGGTGGCGAGCAGCTTCGAGCCCCGAAAATCAAACCAGGTGCCGCGGAATCGCGAGATGGGATCCTTTGTTTTTAACAATGTTTGAGCAGCAACGCCACCGAGACACACAATCGCCTTCGGTGCGATTACGTCAAGCTGCCGGTACAAGTACGGCGAACACGTCGCGACCTCATCGTCCTCAGGTTTGCGGTTTTCCGGAGGGCGGCACTTCACGACGTTGCAGATGTAGACGTCATCGCGTTGAAGCCCCATCGCTTCGATCATCTGTGTGAGCAACTTGCCCGCGCGCCCGACAAACGGCAGTCCCTGCACGTCTTCGTCGTGTCCGGGTCCTTCCCCGACGAACACGAGCTCGGCGCGGGGATTCCCTGCGCCGAAGACGATTTTGTTGCGTTGCTTGTGCAAGCGGCAGCGCGTACATTCACCCAGATTTTCGCGGGTGAGTTCAAGCGTATCACCCTCGACGCGCTCGACCGCTTCAAACAGCGAAGGAGCTGGAATGACCGGCAGAATGCGAGACGACGCAAACGGAATCGCGGCAACCGTTGCAGCCGGCATAGCCCGTGCAACAGTTTGCGGCCGAACCGCCGGCGGCTTTATAGAACGTTTCCCCATGGTCCTCCGGTCAATGTAGAGCTCTCCGAGATTCAAATCGCCGTAATAACGAAGCCAGGCTTCCAATTTTTCGCGTGAGGGATCTGGGAGGCGGGAATGCATCGGGCAGGTCAGCGCGTGCGCTGCGTCGCGGGCATTCTCTCGCCCGCGACGCGCAATTCGAGCACGCGGTCCAGAATCCGGTGAGCCGCGTCGATCTTAGGCATGCGGGGGAACGCCTTTTCGCTGCCGTCGCGTGAGTACAGCGTGATGACGTTCGTATCATGATCGAACCCGGCGCCCTCGGACGTGACGTCGTTGGCCACGATCAGATCGGCTTGCTTCGATTCCAGCTTGGCACGCGCGTGCTCCGCCACGTGATCGGTCTCTGCAGCAAAGCCGACGGCAATCAGGCCGCGCTTGCCGCGCGAGACACTGGCGAGGATGTCCGGCGTGGACTCGAGCTCGAGCGTCACGCGGCCGTTGCCGCGCTTCATTTTTTTCGTCTGGGGCGTTACCGGCCGGTAATCGGCCACGGCTGCGGCCATGATGACTGCGGTGGCACGGGGCAAGTTCTCCAGAACCGCCGCCTGCATCTGCTCGGTGCTGCGCACGGACACAAATTCGACGCCCTGTGGCGGATCCAAGCGAGCCGGGCCGCTGATCAAGACGACGCGGGCGCCACGGCGCGCCGCCGCCTCGGCCAACGCATAGCCCATCTTGCCGGACGAGCGGTTCGTCAGGTATCGCACCGGGTCCAGATCTTCGCAGGTGGGTCCCGCAGTTACGATCACGGTTTCATTTTCCAGATCGTGCTTGATGCCGAGCCGGTCGCACACCGCCTTCGCGATGGCCTCGACACTTGCCAGGCGCCCCGCACCAGTCATGCCGCAGGCCAGATAGCCCTCCTCCGGAGGAACGATGTGGACGCCGCGGGCGCGCAGCGCGTCAATATTTTCCTGCGTCGCCGCGTGCTCCCACATAATGACGTTCATCGCAGGGGCTACCACCACAGGCGCGGTCGTCGCCAGATAAAGTGTAGTGAGGAAATCATCTGCGATACCACGGGCCATCTTCGCAATGACATTCGCCGTGGCTGGCGCCACGACCAACAGGTCGATCCTCTGCGCGACGGCGATGTGCTCGATCGCGCTTTCCACGTTCGCAGCCGCGGACTCATTGCCGAACATTTCCGTGATGACTTTTTGTCCGGTGAGCGCCGCGAACGTCAGCGGAGTGATGAACTCTTGCGCGCTCCGGGTCATGACCACTTGCAACTCAATGCCTTCCTGCTGGAGCCTGCGCACCAGCTCGGCAGCTTTGTAGGCCGCCACGCCTCCCGAAACACCGAGTGCCACACGCATAGACGTCACAGCGCGCTACTCCTTGCGCCGCTTCCCTTCCTTGTCGTCGCCCTCGCCTGGCGTCGGGGGTAATTGAAATTCGAGGACCCCCGCGCGCAATTCTTCAACCGCTACCCGCGTTGGTTTATGGGACCGTGGATTTGCCACCAGCGGCATGGCTCCCAACATCAACTGCCGGGCCCGCCGAGCCGCAACCACGACGAATGCAAACTTGCTATCCGGTGCCTGACTCTCAACCGTCATGAGATCTTTATCCTCCAAATGATTCCAGAATTTTTCGCGCGCGCTCGCTTAAGCAGCTGCGAAGGCAGCGCGCACCCACCGTAATCGCCTGTACCTCGCGTCCAGCGCGCTCGACGTCGTCGTTGACAACCAGAAAATCGTACTCCGTGTAACGCTGAATCTCCTGCTCCGCCCGCTCGAGCCGCCGCTTGATTGCTTCCTCCGAATCCTGGCCGCGGGCGCGCAACCTCCGCTCGAGTTCCTCCCGCGCTGGAGGCAAAATAAAAATGGCCACGGCGGCAGGCAATTTCTGCTTCACCTGCTCGGCCCCCTGGACGTCGATCTCGAGCACGAGGTCCAAGCCCTTACGCTGCGCTTCCTCGAGAGAACGGCGCGGCGTACCGTAATGATGCTTGCCGAAGACGCGGGCATACTCTAGAAACTCGCCCTGGCCGGCCTTGCGGTCAAATTCGGCTTCGGAAATAAAATCATACCATTTTCCGGGACTTTCCGTGACCCTTGGCGGCCGTGTTGTGCAAGATATGGAAAACATCGTCCCCGGAACTTCCAGCATCTTCTGCACCAATGTGGATTTCCCCGAGCCGGATGGCCCAGAGACAATGAACACCAGCGGCTGCTGCGCCTGGGCTATCGTCATTCGACGTTTTGCGCCTGTTCGCGGAGTTTCTCGATGTCCGATTTGACTTCCAGTGCAAAGCGGGTGATTGTCAGGCCCTCGGATTCGACGCCGGGCGTCTTCGAGAGCAGCGTATTGGCTTCCCGCTGCATTTCCTGTAAAAGGAAATCGAGTTTCTTGCCCGCCTCGCCCCCGCCGGCGAGCAAGTTTTGGAACTGTTCAACGTGGCTGCGCAGCCGTGCCAGTTCTTCAGTGATGTCACTCCGTTCGGCAAGCAGCGCGGCTTCCTGGGCCAGCCGGGCCGGGTCCACCTGCGCACCTTTCAGCAGTTCGCTCAACTTTGTTTCAAGCCGGCGCGCGAAAGCGGGCCGCACGCGCTCCGCCAGCGATTCAATTCCAGTCGCCTTCTCCGCAATTCGCGCAAGCAGCCCTTGCATTTCTCCGGCAAGCGTTTGCCCCTCAGACCGGCGCATCGTTTCCAGGCGCCCGAGTGCCTGTTCCAGGCACGATTCCAGCTGTGCGCCAAGCCGTTCCTGCGCTTCTTCGCTTTGCAGTTCGCTGGCCGCACCTGGCGCGGCCACGACGCCCGGCAACCGGAACAGAGCGATCAGGTCCGGTTCGGTCTTCACGCCGAATTGCCTCCGCAACTCTTCCACTGCTTTCATATAAGCCTCGGCCAACTCGCGATTCACTTCAACGGCAGCGGGACCGGCCGCCTCGTAATAGACATTGACGTCCACGTGGCCCCGCCGCAAACGGTCCCGGACCGCCTGCCGGATGCGCGATTCGAACACTTCGAAACCGTCGGGCATTCGAAGGTGAAGATCCAGGAAGCGATGGTTCACGCTGCGCAGGTTGATCCGCAATGACCACCCATCCCGTTCGACGCGCGCCTGCGCGAAGCCTGTCATCGAATGAATCCCGGTAGATGCGGCGGCGGCCTTCATCTCTGGACCTTCGGTGCGGGAGTTGCAGCGTCATCCGCATCGGCGAATTGCAATTCGTAGAGCCGCGCGTACGTGCCACGCCTCGCGAGAAGCTCCTGATGCGTGCCCGTCTCGGCAATCGTACCGTCTTCGAGCACAATGATCTTGTCCGCGCGGCGGATCGTCGAAAGCCGATGCGCGATGACGAATGCCGTCCGTCCCATCATTAGATTCGATAGCGCGCGTTGCACTAGCATTTCAGATTCGGAGTCAAGTTCCGAAGTCGCCTCGTCCAGAATCAAGATTGGCGAATTCTTCAGAATCGCGCGCGCGATGGCGATGCGTTGCCGCTGCCCGCCGCTTAAGCGCTGTCCGCGGTCGCCGAGCATTGTCTGATAGCCCTGCGGCAGCTCCAAAATAAAATCATGCGCCAGCGCCGCCTTTGCCGCTGCTTCCACACGTTCTTTCGGGAGTCCCGGCTGGCCGTAACAGATGTTGTTCCATACCGTTTCGTTGAACAGGATGGTTTCCTGTGTCACGATCGCCATCTGCTCGCGCAAGGAACGCAGCGTGACTTCCCGCACATCCATTCCGTCCAGACGCACAACGCCTGAATTCACCGCATAAAACCTCGGCAGCAGGTTTACCAGAGTGGTCTTGCCCGCGCCGCTGGACCCGACAATGGCGATTACTTCTCCCGCCCGCACCTCCAGCGACACGTCACGCAAAATCGGCATCTCCGGATCGTATCCGAAACTTACCTGGTCAAATTCCACGATTTGCGAAAACGGACGCAGCACATGCACTCCGGGTTCCTCCGCAGGCTCCTCCGCGAGACTAAGATACTCGAAAACCTTGGCGGTCGCCCCGAACGCCTGCTCGAACTGCTGATAGACCGTGCCGAGCCCCTTTACAGGCTCGTACGACTTGAACAGCGCATAAACAAACGTGACGAAAATTCCCGCCGTCATGGCGCCCTGCTTGATTTGCACACGGGCATACATCAGCACCAGAACAATCACGACGGCGCCCAGAAGATCCATCAACGGAGAAGTAATCACACACGCGCGGATCCATCGCATGTTTTCGCGCAGCAGGCGGCGCGAGGAGGAACGGAACTTTTCGACCTCGAAGTCTTCCATCCCGAAGGCCTTCACCACCCTGTTCCCGCTGACCGTCTCCTCCACGATCTGGCTCAACACACCAATGCCGGACTGGATATTTTCAGTCGAGCGCCGGATGCGCTTGCCCAAGGTCCGCACGGGCCAGACGACCAGGGGCAGTAGCACGGCCGAGCCGAAGGTCATCTTCCAGTTGGTCGCGAGCAGAACAACGAGGAGAAAAAAAAGAGTGAAGATGTGCCGAAAGCCCAGAGACAGGTACTCCGAAAACATGTTCCTTACGCGCTCGACGTCATTGATCACCGTGGACATCACTCGCCCGGTCGGATGATGCTGAAAGAAACCTATGGGCTGACGGATGACCTTCGCGTAAACCTGATTCCTGAAATCGGTGACGCCGGCAATCCCTGCGAATTGCACTTGCGTATTGCCAAAAAACTCTGCGAGACCTTTGCCGATAAACACGACGAGAATTGCGATGGTAAACATTGTCCCGACACTGTGAATCTGGTGAGGGAGAAAGGAATTCAGGTAAATCGCCTCGTGTGTGAACGGATTTTGGATCAGGAAGAGTTTGTTATCGGAAGCTCCGGGATTGAGCACTCGGTCAAAGATGGGCGTGATCATCAGCGCGATGAGCCCCTCGGCGAGGCCAACCACCAAAAGGCACACGATGCCCGTCACGAGCCGCATCCGGTACGGCTTGATGTATTGCAATAACCGGCCGAATTCTCCGCGTTGCTTCAATGAAATCTAGATCCCCTGGAAGTCCCACCCGCTTTGCAAGCTTTGGTACGCTACGAATCGCCCGCTCATTTGTCAAGCCGCCGCGCCCGAGGCCCTTAGTTTCCTATTGGTCGAGGTCGCGGTGCACCACTTTAGAAGCGTAACCCCGCCGGTGCAGCGTCTTGCGCACCGCTTCCGCCAGCATGACCGAACGATGTCGTCCCCCGGTGCAGCCAAACGCAATCGTCAGGTAGCTCTTCCCTTCGCTGATGTAGTGCGGAATCAAATAGGTCAGCAATCCTTCGACGCGCCGCAAGAACTCACCGGTTTGAGGAAAGGAGCGGATATAGCGGGCGACGCGCGGGTCGCGCCCGGAAAACTTGCGCAGCCGCAGAATGAAATGAGGATTCGGCAGAAAGCGCACGTCGAAGACGAGGTCGGCGTCGGCTGGAATCCCATACTTGTAACCGAAACTCACCAAGGCGACCATCATCGGCCGCCGACCGGCCTTCTGAAAACGACGGATGATGAACTGGCGCAATTCGTGGACGTTGAACTTGGTTGTGTCGATGACCACATCGGCGAGTTTCCGGATCGGCTCCATCAAAACGCGGTCGCGCCGCAGGCCTTCTCGCACAGGACGGTCATGTCCGAGCGGGTGGGGCCGCCTCGTCTCACTGAACCGCCGCAGCAAAGCCTCCTCATGGGCCTCGATGAAAACGAGTGTCGCGGGGTTCTCTGCACGAAGGCGCCGCAGGATTTCCGGAAGCTTTTCGAGTTGTTCCCCCTCGCGCGCATCCACCAGCAGAGCCGCGCGTTGAATTTCACCGCCGCTCTGCATGTGTAATTCGCTGAATGTGGGAATCAGTGCGACGGGGAGATTATCGACGCAGTAGAAACCGAGGTCTTCGAATGTTTTCAGGACGGTGCTCTTGCCCGAGCCGCTTAGCCCGGTGAGGATCACCAGTTGCCGGGCGTCGCGCGCTGATCGGCGCTTCACGAGGTCCGGCCTATGCCTTTACCCGGCGCTGGTGAGTGCTTGGAATGCGGAGGTCTTCACGGTATTTCGCTACAGTTCGCCGCGTGACGTGAATGCCAGCCTCGTCCAGCTTCTTGGCAATCAAGTCGTCGGTCAGCGGGCGCGTCGCGTCTTCTCCCTCGATCATTTTCTTCACCAGCCGCTTCAGCGTCTGCAGCGACATGTTGTCGCCCTGCGGCCCGTTGACGGATTCGGAGAAGAATGACCTCAATTCGATCACGCCTTGGGGTGTATGCGCATACTTGCTCGACACCGCCCGGCTTACCGTGGACGGGTGCACACCGACTTCCTCCGCTACTTCCTTGATCATCATCGGCTTAAGCTCGTCGGCGCCGTGATCGAGGTATTCGCCCTGCCTCTGGATGATGATTTGGCAGACGCGGAGGATCGTGTGCTTCCGCTGCTCGATGCTCTTCATCAGCTGCAGCGCGGCAGTGAAACGCTCCTTCACGTAGTTGCGGACGTCGCGGTCGGCGGCGTCACGCGCCAGCAGCCGGCGATATACGGGAGAAAGACGAAGTTGCGGCACATCGTCATCGTTCATGAACACTTGCCACTGGTCGTCGACTTTACGGAAGTACACGTCTGGCTCGACCAGCCGCGGCTGCGTCTTGTTGTAGCGCAGCCCGGGGCGGGGATCGAGCTTCTTGATCACTTCCACGGCGCGCTTCACAAGCTCCACCGGGCGGTTGAGCGCCCGCGCAATTTCTTTCAACTGGTTTGCCTGCAAGAGCCGGGCCAGCGGGGTCTCTGGATTCTCTGCTTCTGCTTCACTCGCCGCCAAAGGGCGCTTCGGCAGGCACTCGGAAACGACTTGCTGAGCGAGTGTGTTCTGCGGATCGAGGGTGCGAAGCTGCGTCAGCAGGCATTCGCGCAAGTTGCGCGACGCCACGCCCAACGGATCAAATTCCTGCACAGCGGCCAGCGCTTCCTCGACATCTTCCATCGAGTATTTTCCATTCTGCGATATCTCTTCGAGCGACGCCGTCAGATAACCGTTTTCGTCCAGGTTGCCGATGATCCCATCCGCGATCTCCCGCACCATGTCGTTGCAGACCGTGACGCTCAACTGCCAGGTGAGATGATCGGAAAGGCCCTGGGCCGAGGAGAGGAATTGTTCGAACGACGGGCGCTCGATAACCTCGCGCTCGCCGCGGTCTTCGTTGCCTCCACCGCTGCCCAAATACTGATTGAAAAAGGAGGCCACGTCGAATTCATCAAACGGGTTGACGGGTTCGGTCTCGGGGACCTTTTCGGTTTCAGCCTTCAGGAAGGCTTCGTCACTGTAGTCTTCGCTGGTGACCGGGTCATCGGCCAATTCTTCCAGCACGGGGTTTTCGACCATTTCCTGGTTGATCATCTCCCGGAGTTCGAGACGATTCAGCGCCAGGACGCTCACCATCTGAACCAGGCCAGGCGTAAGGATCTGCTTTTGCGCGATCCGGAGATGAAGTTTTGGCGCCAGCCAGTTCATGGGAGTCAGTTCAAACGAAAATGGTCGCCTAGATAAACCCGGCGGACTTCGGAATTGCTGCTAAGGTCGGCGGGGGTCCCGGCGGCGAGAACTTTGCCGTTTTGGACAATGTAGGCGCGGTCAGTGACGCTCAATGTCTCGCGCACTTGGTGGTCGGTGACCAACACGCCGATGCCCTCACGGCTTAGCTCTCTGATGATTTTCTGGATGTCCACAACTGTCAATGGGTCAATCCCGGAGAACGGTTCGTCCAACAGAATAAACGCGGGCTCGAGCACGAGCGATCGCGCGATTTCCAACCGCCGCCGCTCGCCACCCGATAACGTGTAGGCTCCGTTGTATCGCACGGTTTCCAGTTTCATCTGCGCCAACAATTCCTCGAGTCGGTCGCGTTGCTGTTCCGCCGTCAGCGGCAGAGTCTCCAGAACCGCCAACAAATTCTCTTCGACCGTTAGTTGGCGGAAAACCGAAGGCTCCTGGGGCAAATAGCTGATCCCGCTGCGGGCCCGGAGGTACATGGGGAGGTCGGTGATGTCGTCTCCGTTTAGGAGGACGCGCCCGGAATCCGGCTGGGTCAAGCCGACCAGGATGTAGAACGTCGTTGTCTTCCCAGCGCCGTTGGGCCCCAAAAGCCCCACTACTTCGCCTTGGCTAATCTCCAGATCGAGGTCATCTACGACTTTACGCCCTCGGTACGATTTGCTGAGCTCGACGGCCTGGAGCTTGAGCATGCCACGTCATTTCTCGACCCGGTGAAGCGAAACAGTCCGTGAACCTTCCTCCGAATCCACAACGATCCTATCATCCGCAAAAAAGAAGGTCAATTGACGCCCTGTAGTTGTGTCGCCATTTGAGTCATATAGTGTTGGTTTACCTTCGGAAAGAATGAACTTGCCTTCTGCGGCCGTATATTCGGCCTTGTTCGACGTACCCCGGCGGTCCTCCTGGTGAATTGTCACGTCTCCGGTGGCCAGAGCGCGCGATATCTGCTTCACCGAAGAAGCCGGGCCAGATGTCGAAAAGTAGAGATCGATCTGATTGGCGTGGATCGAACCTTCCGCCGAGTCGGCGCTGGCATCCTGTTCGAGCCTGGCGCGCGACTCAGTTCCCCAATAGGTAAGCAGGCTTCCTCGCACGTGCCAGAGCTCCGTTCCCGGGCGCGCAGGCCGCCCAGTCGTTTGGCCCCCCTTCGGAGTCCAGGCGGCTTGGGGAAAGACCCCGTGAACGTGTCCCCGGGCTACCACGACGTGCGATGGGTTGTCCAATTCGACTGTATCGGCTTCGATGACCGAATCTCCCTGCCACACCCGGCTACCACCGGAGTAGGCCGCGTGCCCCCGCACTACGTCTGCAATGAGATGCGCCGCCGAAACATTCGCAGGTTCGGGTGCGAGGTTCGTGATGCTCCCCGTCCCGGCACGCAACTCACTGGTCAGCACGTTGCCATCAGCCCGCAGTTCATTCGAGCCCTGCTTGAACGTCGCCGACTGTGCCGTCGTCCGCATCGTTGCATCCGCAAGGACCACGGAGCCAGTGAGCGTGGCCGTATTCGTGGCGCGATCCAGGTGTGCGCGTTCTCCCTGTCCCGCGCGCGACCCTTCGCGGAAGCGCACGTCGCCGTTTTGGTCGATCGTTGACCATTCGCCTGTGTTCGAAAACTTCGCCGTAAGCTCACGCGAAGTCGTCGCCTGCTCCGGCGCATCGCCGAGCTGGCGCGTGACTTCGACGCCGCCGGAGCTCACGATCTGCTGCAGTTGATTCTGTCCGTCAAATTGAAGATTCATCCGCTGGCCGCGCATGCGCATCACTTGTTTGACAGGCTTCCCGGTGGCGGTCGCCCCATTGGCGGTCGTAATGTTTTGCCATTCGATGCGTGCCGGAGCGAGAGTGTTCACGCTCTCGAGCAGCGCTTGGCCCGGCCTGGAACTGTTCGAAAAGTGCACCTCCAGGGCTTCGCTCTCGACGCGCCGCGTCCCGCCAGAAGCCGTCGCGCTGCGCGACGTCATCGTGACGCCGCCACCCGCAGTCAGAAGACGAGGCACGTTCTGGCGGGTCACCAAGTCCACCTGGATGCGCCCTGCCTCGATCCCATCCTCGCTTGCGGGCGTATTTCGGCTTCCGTGCACGTTTCCTGTCGCAACGATGGACTCGACCGAGCCTTCGGGCGTCAGCGCTGCGGAGATTTCGTCCGCGTCGAGCGCCATCAAGCCTTGGACATCCGAGTCGCGCATCCGCGGGTGGCCGCTGGCGACCAGACGTCGCGGGTGAAAAGACTCATCAAGCTGCAGGAGCACGCTCTCAGCCGCAAGGTCGTGTGTCGTCTGCTGCGCGTGGACTGCCCCCAGCAATTCCACTGTGCGCGCTTCACGCCGAAACACTAAGCTGTCGCCCGTCAAATGGACGGCCTTTTCTTGCGACGGCTCGGTTCCTTGAGCGGGTGCGGGCTCGACTTGGGACGCGCCAGAAAGATGGCCACCCGGCGAGACCGCCGAAGTTAGCTCGACCTGGCGGTCGAGACGCAGCGCTCCGCTGTTCGAATCATATTCCACACCGACCGCGTGGCCCTGCCCCGCGGGCCATCGGAACGTCACCGGCTTGTCTGTCTGCGCTAATCCGGAGTTGCGGTCAAACGAAATGCCGGACGTCACGACCTGGATGGCTTTGGCGGTCGCAGACGCCGTGCCGCCCGGCTGCAAACTGATCTGAACTTCGCCTGCACAACTAATTTTGCCGGTGGAAGATATAAAGTCGCACGCGTGCGTGCGGAGCGTATCGTTGCGCTCGCCCTTTTTCCCGTACACGGTGATGGACACGTCTTCCAGCAAATTGCGGGCGCCCTCCTTGAATTCCGTCGCCCGCGACGCTTTCACTGTATAAATCGTCCGCTGCCCTTCGACTTTCGAGAAGGAAAATTCAGCCGAGCGCTGCTCGACGGTAATGGGAACCGGAGGCGGCGCCTTCTTCTCCGCCTGTTTGACCAGCCAAACCCCGCGCAGGTACACACCGGCCACAACAACGGCAAGCAACATTGCCACAGCCGCCGACCACCGCGCGTATCGTTGGGCTTCGCTATTCCGCATCAGTCGAGCCTCAAGAGCTTAGACGCCGAGTATAGGGGACACGTTGGCACAGGACAACAGCCGGAGTGAACGCGGCAAGGACTTGGGCAAGACCAGGCTGGATGACGCCTTGTCACGCTCCATGACCGCCGCCGACGCCATCGCCGCACGTGCGATCCTGGTTCACGCCACGGATACGGGTAGGGGGCTCTACTTGGAGCACGCTAATAGATGAAAGACCTCCTCGCCACCTTGAAGTCACCCGACAATGTCCAATTCTCAGAGTGAATATGCAGGACTCACGCGGGACCAGAGGAAATTAGAATACCTATTCAATGTAAAATAGTTTGACAGCAACATTAGCCGTGTTGCAGAATCTTCAAAATATCGGAAGAGGAAATTCATTCTACGCAGGTAGTCTTAGCCGCACGAGGCAAGGCACTTTCTTAGGTCGGCCACCACTATCGAAAAGCTTGCGATTGGAGGCGCACCATGAAGAAAGGTAATCTGCTGCGCTCTAGTTATTTTCTACTTCGCCGAGCAAGCTCCAGACCATATGCACGGGAGCAAGGAGTTAGCATGGGCCGAGGAGCCATGTGTGCACTGTCGGTCGCGGTCTGCTTATTCGTGTGTGCGTTTGCAGCATTTGCCCAGGGCGAACGTGGCGCCATAACCGGAGCCGTTACCGACCAGGACGGTGCTGTCGTCTCCGGTGTACAGATTCAAGCCGTGGACGTGAAGACCGGGACCATCTATAAGACCGCCAGTTCGGCAACGGGCGATTACACGCTCGGGGGACTCCCGGCCGGCACCTACGAACTCTCGACCCCAGTGCTGGGATTCAGGTATCGTCAGCAAAACGTCGTGGTCCAGGCCGCGCAAACGCTGCGCATTGACATCCAACTCGTAGATACGTCCTTAAACACGCTCGGGGAAGATCGCGCCTTTTTCGCCGCCTACGAATCCCCACGTGCGACGCCGAATGCCGCGACGCCCCGCGCCCCCGACGGCAAGCCGGACCTTTCCGGAGTCTGGTCAGCGCCAAGGATTGTGGACCCCGAGCGACCCAATATGCTGCCCTGGGCGGCGGCTGTCATCAAGGAAGAAGCGGAAAACTATGGCAAAGATTTTCCCCGTGCGCACTGCCTGCCGGATTCTGTGACAATGCTGGGCCGCTTCTCGGTAAATAGGGTGGTGCAGACCCCTACGTTCATGCTGTTCCTCAACGAGCAGGACGTTCCCGGTTACCGCCAAGTTTTCCTGGATGGACGGGGACATCCAAAGGATCTGGACCCCACATGGACCGGGCACTCGATCGGCAAGTGGGAAGGAGATACGCTGGTCGTCGATACTGTCGGTTTCAATAACAAGGCCCCAATTAACTGGCTTACTGTCGGAGGTTCTACTCCTCACACAGAAAAGCTACATCTCATCACGCGCTTCCGGCGGCCTGATTTAGGACACCTGGAAATGGAAGTCACATTCAACGACCCCGGAACCTTTACGAAACCTTTGAAGATGAAGGCAATCTCCGATCTCGTTGAGAATGACGAAGTCCAAGAATGGATCTGTAACGAGAACAACCAGGATTTGGAACATCTGGTCGGCAAATAGGAGCGCATTCGGCTCGAAAGAGACGGTTGGAGGTCACGGATGAAAGCTAAAATGGGTTTCTTAGTTCCCGTATTAGGCCTGTTTTTGTCTGCACCAGTGTTCGCCCATCATTCGTTTCGGGCAGAGTTTGACTCGACCAAGCCCACGGAGTTCGTGGGAACAGTTACCAAGGTTGAGTGGTTCAATCCTCACGCTCGTTTCTATATCGATGTGAAAGACGAGACCGGCAGGGTGACGAATTGGAATTTCGAACTCGGCAGCCCGCTGGCGTTGCGCCGGCAAGGGTGGAGGCAGGATTCTCTGAAGGTAGGGGATCAGATCACCGTCGAATGTTATCTTGCCAAGGACGGTTCAAAGATGGCGAGCGCCACCAAAGTTACTTTGGCTGATGGCCGAAAGGTGTTCAGCGGATCGTCGACCGATGGAAGTCCCACCCAATAAGCCGGGTGCGCCGTCCTTTCCCACTCTATTTCGATTTGAGCCGCTTGCCAACGAATCGCAATCGAAAAGCCAGCCCCGCGTAGATACACGCCTGTCACGATGACGGCCAGCAGGATCGCCACACCCGCCGACCACCGCGCGTATTGTTGACCTTCACTGTTGCGCATCGGCCGCACCTCAAAGACCTGGAAACCGCGTAATGGGACGCGTTGGGATGGGACAAGTACGGCCTTCGGAAAACTTTTAGTCGACAGGAGGTGCAATCAGAGCGTGCATTGCGTACAGAGGCGGTCAGGTGTAGATTACCGCTCGGCTGGACATCAAAGTCGGCAACCGATCTTAAGGGTACCGGCTGTCCGTAATTAAGGAGCCGTCGTGCCAGCCTGAAATTGCCGGAGTGGCCAGTCAAGAGAAATACGAATATCCCAAACATGGAGGATCGTCCGATATGCGATTCACTCGGTTTGTAGTCCTAGCAGCCGCGACAGCAGCCTTCTCGGCCAGCGCTTTCGCACAGGGTGCTCCCACCCAGAAAGTCGTCACCCTTGACCTGGCACAGACCTTGGCCCAGGAAGCCATGGCAACGTGCCGCGCCAATGGCTACAAGGTTACCGTGCTGGTGGTCGACGCCCTCAACATGCCGAAGGCAATGTTACGGGATGACGGCGCGACCGCGTCAACAACGGAAGTTGCCAAGATGAAAGCCACCGCAACAATGCTCTACAACCGTCCCTCGGGCCCAGCCCAGCCTCCTCCGCCCGGCACTGTAGCTCCGCCCGCGACCATACCGGGCACGATCAACGCCCAAGGTGGCTTGCCGATCAAGGCTGGTGATATGACGATTGGCGCGATTTCCGTCAGCGGCGCTCCGGGTGGAGATAAGGACGCAGCTTGCGCCACCGCCGCGCTGGCGAAATTCGCGGACAAGCTGAAGTAGTCTGAGATGCATGGAGGAAGTCGTTACGCCGCGGCAACGATTCTCTTGGTGCGGCGAATGGACCCGCCACTACCTACCAGCGCGCCGGGTGCGTCATCTTTTGCCACTGCATTCCGATTGAAGGACATTTTGTGTTAGTTGCAATTTGTCATTGCCGTAGTTCGCCAATCAGCATTGTTTCAAGGGGCTTGAGGTTCGGGTGCCCCGTCCTTGATGGTTTTTCAAGGGCGGGGCTTTTGGCTTGTTTTCCGATGTCAAGTGAACTGAATCGATCCAGCCCATTGAGGGCAGTAACGCCAGAATGAAAAACTCAGACCCACCCTTGCATAAATCGCAAGGGCTGAGGCACCCGGCAAACTGGTTTCCGGCATTGTCGATCTTCGAAACGGATTACTGGCTTCCCTTGGTTGCCCCCATTGATTTACCGCTATTTTTCACTGCGACCAGTGCAATGTTGTCGACACCGCTGCAAGCAAGCCACAAGTTGCCTTCCGGGGTGTGCACCATGTTGCGCACAACGCCCCCGCCGGAAGGGATCCGCCAGGTTTGGAACTTTTCTGTCTTAAGATCGAAGCGCACTACAGTATTCGGCTTCGTCCCCGATTCGCTGTACCACACGGCGTCGTTCAGAGCGGTCAGTCCATAGGGTTGGGACTTGGGCCCGCTTGGAGACGGCCACTCGTTAGTCTTGCCGGTTTTAGGGTCGAAGCGGCCCAGATAGCCACGGGCAAAGTCGCCGTACCAAAGCACGTCATCGGAGGTGATGGCTATGCGTCGGGGACGGGCGTTTGCGTTTGGCAAGTTATATTCACGAATCGCCATTGTTTCCGGATCGATGCTGGCAATCTTGTTCGCGCCAAACTCGACGAAGTACGGAATGCCTTTGGAGTCCACAACCATGCCGTAAGGTCGTGCCTTCTGCGTGGGCACGGTTACTAACTTCACCTCGCCGGTCGTCGGCACTAGTCTTCCTACCATGCCCGCATTCTGCACGGTGAACCAGAGGATTCCATTGTGGTCAAATACGAGCGTGTGAGGATCGCTGGCGGCAGGATCGGGCATGGGGTATTCCGTGATGTCTCCCGTTTTCGGGTCGAGCTTCCCGATATAGCCTGCAAAGTTTGCTGTGAACCAGATGTTGCCATCTTTGTCCGCCGTGATACCGTGAGCGCCGGAATGGGGCGTTTTAAGGTGGTATTCCTTGAACTCGCCCGTCTTAGGATTGAACTTCCCCAGCAAATCGGCCATCTGTCCCGCGTACCAAACCGAGCCGTCCGGGGCAAACAGTGGATCATGCGGTAGCGAACCGGGTGTGGGCACGGGCCACTCCTGAATGGTAGCTTCCACGCTTCCGGGTACGCCCACCGCCGCGGGCTTCGTATTGTCGTGGAAATTTTTGGACAAATAGTCTACGACCACGGAGAATTGATCCTTTGGCAGGGGAGCGCCGGCATTCACCATAATGGCAACCATGCTCTCCCATTCCTTCTGACTAAGTTCGGCGCTGACAACCCTATCGAGCGTGTGGCACCGAGTGCACACAGCCTGGACCGTTTCCTTGCCCTGCCCTTCGGGCAATTGGACTTGACCCTGAACCGGAAGCGCTGAACACAACAAGGCTGTTGCCATCAAAGCCACAGATGATGAAAACAATTTTGTCGACATAGCGCACCTCAATCTCGAAGACTATTGCTGTGGGTCGGACGGTCAATTCTTCCCGTTGTCGTTTAAACAGGAACTTCCAATTTCAACTTTGCCCTTGCGCAAAACATATGCCTGCCGGCCATCAGTGTCAATCTCAGATTGCCCTGGCTGCCCGTTGCCGGGTAAATGCGCCGTTGGGGCATCCCGACCGGCACTGCTGATTCAAGCACATGCCCGCCTGAAGGCGGGCGCTACATCAAGCAAGACCGGGTTGCCCCGCAGACTCTGCAAAGGTGAAAGCCGTTAATCTCACTGCGCACGGCGCACTAAAGATGGCGTCCACATCTCGTCTTATCCTCATGAGCACGCCGCTCGTATTCGGTTGACACCATGAACTGGGTGCTTGGGTACAATAGGGACCGCTCCCCAGCCTATCCACCGCACAGGATCGAATCATGTCCGACACCTGGAAACAATGGGAAGGTCAAATCGTCAACGGGGAGTTCCCGCTGGTTCGATACCTTGGCGGCACCGAACACAGTGCCGTATTCCTCACGGAGCGCCACGAGGGTGAACGTCCTGTAAGAGCCGCTATCAAACTTATTCCTGCGGTTCGTGAAAACGACGAACACCAATTTTCCCGGTGGCGGCTGGCGGCAGAGCTGTCCCATCCTCACCTGATTTCACTCTTTGAGAGTGGACGCTGCGAGCTTGGCGGCGTGCCACTTCTCTACGTCGTGACGGAGTGTGCCGAGGAGAACCTTGCGCAGGTTCTTCCCGGCCGGGCGCTCACGCCTGCCGAAGCCCGGGCAATGCTCGAGTCTGTCCTGGAGGTCCTCGCCTACCTTCACGGCAAAGGTTACGTGCACGGCCACATCAAGCCGGCAAACATCATGGCCAACGGCGACCAACTGAAGGTATCGAGCGACGGGCTGCCCCGCGCGGAGGAATCCCTCGACGGTCTCGGCAGTCAGGACGCGTACGACCCGCCCGAAAATGCCCGTGGCGTCATCCCGGTGGGTGAAACGATGTCACCAGCGGGTGACGTTTGGTCGCTGGGCATGACGCTGGTCGAGACTCTGACGCAGAATCTGCCCGTTGCGCGAACGGTGGAACAACAAGATCCGCTCCTGCCACAGACGCTGACCGAGCCGTTCCTCGATATTGCGCGTCACTGTCTGCTTCGGCACCCTCAAGGCCGATGGACAGTTGCCCAAATCGCGGCCCGGTTGGAGGGCTGCGCTCCGGTGCCCCAGGTCCGAACTATGCCGCCTCAGGCCCGCACTCCGGTGCGTCCGCCACAGCCCTTCGCCCGGCCATCAAGACCACCTGCGAAGCGCCGTAGTAACGCTGTGCCAATCGCAGTCGGATTCGTGCTGGTGTTGGCCGCAATTCTGGTGGGGCCGAGATTGTTGCGCCGCCATTCGATGGCTCCGCAGGTTCCTTCTGCTGCGGACGGACAGCCGCTCATTCCACCGGCACCAAAACATGTGGCGCCCACGCCGCAGGAGCGTCCAACCAAGACGTCCAGGCCAAGCGTCGCTGAAGGTGAGCAAAGTTCCGCCGCTCCTGTTCCAGTTC